>JAHBWE010000007.1:300000-453693 GCA_019637155.1 Labilithrix sp.
AAGGTGAAGGACGTGCGGCCGGCGGCGATCGTCGTGACCGACGACATCTACAGCTTCGACCGCGCCGGCTTGAACAAGCTCGCGATCGAAGCCGACGCGCTCCTCGTCGTGTGGAGCGAGGACGTGGACGCATCGCAGCTCCAGCCGCTCCTGGAGGGCGCTGTGCGACGTGTAAGGCGCGCGTCCTGATCGCGTCTCGATCCGTTGGATCATCCGTTCGTTGCGGCCCAAGCGACACCGCCTGGATCACAGATCATTTCTTCATAATTCCGGGCAGTTGACGTTTCAGATTCCCTGGCATTCGGGCTGCACTCTGGGTGGACATGCGCTCTGTCCTCCTCGGTGTCGCCCTTGCTGCTGCTCTTGCTTCGCTCGTCGGTTGCGCAAGTGAACAGCACGCGGTGCTCGACCCGTCGGACGATCCGGCGTTCATCCCGCCCGGCCAGGGCGACCTCCAGATCGGCGCCGACCCCGAGGTAAAGGCCAAGAAGGCCCCCCGCGCCCGCAAGCTCCAGGAGCCGAACCGCGGCGTCTCGGGCGAGAAGCTCCAGGCGAAGAAGTAGGGTTTCGCGCGCCCTTCGCAGCTACCGCCTGGAAAGCTCACGCCCACACCAACAGGCCCGGCAGTTCCGCGGCTCACGCGGCCGCACCATCCGTGCTGACCATACGACCGCGGCGACCATACGACCGCGGCGGGGTTCGTGCTCACCCGGTACCGCGCTCAGCGGCGCCCGTATCGCATCGAGTGCGCCGCGCACCGCGCCCGCATCGAGCGGGTGAGCTGCACCGCGGCGCACGGAGCTCGCCGTGCGCACCGCGCCCGAGTGCGCATCACAACCGACGAGGTCGGGGCGGCACTTCTGGCCGCTTCGGGCTCAGTACTGGCTGGGGTCGTAGACGTTGCCGGTCTTTGCGGGGGACGGTTGCGGCTTGGGTTGCGGTTGCGGCTTGGGCTGTGGAGCGGGATGGTGCACCGGGGGCTTGTGATGCGGCGCCGGGCTGGTCTGCTTGTCGTCGACCGGCTTCTTGTTGTCCGCCGTCTTCGTGTCGGTCGGCTTCGTGTCGGTCGGCTCTTTCGGGTCTGGCTCCTTCGAGTCTGGCTCCTTCGGGTCCGGAGGAGCGTCGGGGAGCGTCGGAGGAGGTGTCGTCGTATCGACCGCGACGCTGCCCGGCTCTTGTGGGGTCGGGGAAGACGGCGAATTTGGTGCTGACGGCGAATTCGTTGCGACGCTGACCGAAGCCGAGCTCGAACCGGGGGCGCCCGGGCGCGCGATGGGGAGCACCTTCGCGACGTAGAGGCCGATCGCGATCGAGCTCACGAGCGCGAGCGCGAAGAGGAGCGGGATGATGACGCCCCTCTTCTTCTTCTTGCGCAGTGATGGCGCCGTGCGGACCGCGAGCTCCGGCGCGGAGATCGGCGCCGCCGTGATCGAGTCCGAAGGCATCGCGGGAGGCGCGCCCGAGCCGAACACCGGATTCGACGGCGACGAGCCCATCGCCGGCGGCGCTCCCGAGCCAAACAGACTCGGGTTCGAGGAGCCCATCGCCGGCGGCGCTCCCGAGCCGAACAGACTCGGGTTCGACGGCGACGACCCCATCGCCGGCGGCGCGCCCGAGCCGAACAGACTCGGGCTCGACGAGCCCATCGCCGGCGGCGCGCCCGAGCCGAACAGGCTCGGCGACGACGCGACCGGCGGGGGCGGGCCCGTCATCATGGGCACCGCGGGTTGCGGCATGGTGGGCGCGAAGGCGGCGGCGACGGGGGGCGGCGGGCCCGTCGCGATGACGGGTTGCGGCGCGGGGAACATCGGCGGCGACGGCGACGACGCGTCGGTGCCCGGCATCGCGAGCGTCTTCGGCGCGGCGGTGAAGACGAGCTGCGGCGGCGCGCCCGGGCCCTGCACCGTCTCCGCCGAGGCGCGCTCCGGCGAGGGCTTCGGAAGCGGCGGCGGAGGCGGTGCGGGCGACGGGAGCGGCGGCGGCGGTGCGGTCTCCATCGCCTGCACCGCGGCCGACGGCTTCGGGAGCATCGGCGCCTTGAGCGGGATCGCGCGGCCGGCCGCGATCTTCGGCGGCGCGAACGGATCGGAGTGCGGGACCAGCTGCGGGACGATCGACTCCTCCTGCGACGACGGCGGCGGCGGCTCGAGCGGCTTCGGCAGCTCCGCGAACGGCGAGAGGCGACCGAGCGGCTGCGTCGACGGACCGTCCTCGCCCAAACGCTCGAGGCGCTTCTGATGCGGCTCGAGCTGCGCCGCGAGCGCGCCGAACGACGGCGGGTTCGTGCGCACGGTGAACGGACCGGACGAGAGCCGCGCGCGGTTGAAGAGCGACGTCTCGTCCTCGTCGCTCAGCACGTCGGCGCTGTTCATCGCGTCGCTGTCCGCCGCCTTCATCACGCGCGGCGTGTCGCGCAACGTCATCGCGTTGCCGTCGCGGAGCTCCTCGAGCATCACGCCGGCGGTGTGGACGTGCGGCGTGTTCGGCGCGTCGTCGAGCGTGTCGCGGAGCGCGTCGATGAGCGCGAGCATCGACGGGTAGCGATCGCCCGGCTCACGCTCGAGGCAGCGCCGCACCACGCCCGCGAGCTGCGTCGTCACCTGCGGCCGCAGCTTCGAGAGATCGGGCGGACGCTCCGCGAGCACGCGCGTGCACAGCTCGGCGAGGTTGCGCGCGTTGAACGGATAGCGGTTCGTGAGGAGCCGGAAGAGGCACGCCCCCGCCCCCCAGATGTCGACGCGATCGTCGACGTCGCCCCCGCGCGCGAGCTCGGGCGCGAGCGCGAACGAGGTGCCGGCCGCGTCGCCCGGCTTGACCTTGCCGTCTCCGCGCGTGAGCCGCCAGATCGGCGCGAGCCCGAAGTCGAGCACGCGGATCGTCGACGGGCCGGCCGCCCCCTTCGGCGGGAGCGCGAGGAACAGGTTCTCCGCGTCGATGTCGCGATGGAGGAGCCCCTTCGCGTGCCCCTCCGCGACCGCCTCGCACGCGTGGATCATCAGGCGGACCGTCTCGTCGAGCGGGAGCGGGCCCTGCTGGAGGAGCCGCGCCGCGAGGGTCTTCCCCTCGAGGTACTCCATGCTCATGCACGGCTGCCCTATCTTCGTCTCGCCCACCGCGATGATGCGCACGGCGTACTTGCTCGTGAGCTTCATCATCCCGCGCGCCGCGCGCCGGAACCGCTCCGTGCTCTCTAGGTCCGTCCCGCGCGCGATCTTCACCGCGACCCGCTCGCCGGTGCGCCGATCGCGACCGGCGACGACGGTGCTCGTCATCCCCTCCGCGATGAGACCTTCGACCTCGACGGTCCCGTCGATGACGACGTCACCCGCGTGCGGCCCGGTCTTCTCGGTGCTCGGCGGGTGCTCCACCCAAACAAGGCTACAACGCCTCCCACAGCTGACGAAGAAGGATGGCGCCCCCCACCAAACACGAGGGCATCCAAATCGCGCACGCACCGACGCACGGCCCCCCTCTCGGGGGGTCCGGGGGCGCGGAGCGCGTCTTCGCGCGACGGCCCCCGGCGGGAGAGCTCGAGAGGGCGGAGCCCTCTCGACTCAAAGAAGCGTCACGGTGCAGCTCGCGGACGGGTCGGCCAGGAGGCGCTTGTCGAAGTTCGTCTCGACGCGGAGGACGGTGCCCGCCTTCGGCGTCAGCTTGCGCGCCTCGGCGAGATCGACCGTCTTGCCGCTCGCCAGCGTGTCGCCGGTCCAGAACATCTTCTGCTCGCCGCCGCCCGACGGCTTGAAGAAGATGTCCGCGTCGTTCTGATCGCGGCCGTCCTTGTTGGTCACGAGGATCGTCATCTTCGTGATCGTGACGAGCCCGTCCGTGACCTTCCAGGAGATCGTCGCGAGCGACGTGTGGCCCTCCGCCGTGGACGGGCACGTCTCGGTCCTCTCGACCGGCGCCTGCGGCGCGGGGGTCGTACCGGTGCCCGGGCTCTTCGGCGGCTTCGCCGGCTGCTCGCCGCCCTGCGCCGGCGGGAGGCGGTCCTCCGTCGTCGACACGTCGTCGTCGTCGCCGTCGAAGACCGGCGTGACCGGGAGCGTTCCGTCGCCCTCGTCGCGCGAGTCGTCCGAGCGCGAGGTGCTCCCCGGCGTCTCGGTCTCGGTCTCGCTGTCCGGCACCGGCGTCTCCGCCCGCGTCACCGGCTCGGCGGCGCAGCCGACGAGAGAGAGGCACCCGACGAGAGCGAGAGCGAGGCGGAGCGAGCTGACCATGCCCTACATCATCGCAACCGACGTGCCGGCCTCGCACACAATGATTTCAATGTGATACAAGATAGGCGTCAGGCACCTACCCGATCCGCATGAGTCCTTCGTGCATCGACGCCGGCAACCCGTCGCGCGGATTGCGCAAGGACGGAACAACGAGCCTCTGGGAAAACTGAGACCCTCTGCGGGGTCCGGGGCGGCGAGCGCGTCTTCGCGCGAGAGGCCCCGGCGGGAGAGCTCGAGAGGGCAGAGCCCTCTCGAAACTAGAAGTGGAGCGCCTGGATGGCGTCGAGGTCGAAGCCGTAGTTGTTCGGCCCCTGGCTGTTGCAGATGCCGCTCACCGTCTTGTCGACGATGCGGACGAACCTCGCGCGCGTGAGCCCGACGTCCGCGAGGTCGTACGGATCGCCGCCCGTGCCGTCCTCCATCACGGGATGCGATCCCGCGCACGCACCCCACGGCGCCTGCGTCGCGGTGCAAGGGAACGTCTTCCACGTCTCGCCGTCGTCGCTGACGCTCACCTCGCCCGGCTCGACGAACACCTCCGTCGAGCCCGCGGCGATGAAGGCGTTCTCGAACACGACGAAGTCGGCGCCCTCGCCGTCGACGATCGCGTTCGGCTCGAGCGAGACGACGATCTCGCCGCCCTTCCCGAGCGACACGACGTCGAAGCTGCCCGCCGCGGTCCCGGCGCCTTTCGGCGGCCCCATCACGATCCCGGGCATCTGGGTCGCGCCGAAGCCGGAGCACCTGCCGGGCGTGAACGAGACGACCTTCGTGATGAACGGCGGCACGTCGTCGAGGACGCCGCCGTCTTCGAACGAAGCGTCCGCCGATCCCGACGACGAAGTCGACGACGACGAGGAAGCGCCGCCGTCCTTCTTCACGGTGGGCGCGCCGAAGTCGATCGCCGGACCGGCGTCGGCAGGGACGGCGGGCGCGTCGCCGTCGCCGCTCGAGCACGCGAAGACGAGGAGACCGCCCGCGGTCAGGACCGCCAGCGCGCGGCTCACGGCGTCGGCGTCGCCGCCCTCGGCGAGAGCTGGACGAGCCACGCGCCCACGTTGTCGATCTCGACCGAGACCCAGAGGTTGCCGTTCGGATCGGCGAACGCGGAGAGCGAGGTGTTGGGGCTCGCGGGCTTGATCGCCTCGGCGATCACGTCGCCCTCACCCGCGATCTCGTCGGCGGACGCGGTGTACGCGCGCGCGTAGATCGGCGCGGGGGCCGTCGTCGTGTCGTAACCCTTCGCGAAGATCCAGCCCGTCCCGCTGCCGGGCACGCTCGCGACCGCCAGCGACGCGGTGCCGGTGGTGTCGGCCTCCGCGATCGTCGCCGGCTCCGTCGTCTCCGACGCGAAGGTCTGGCCCTTCGTGAGCGCGTAGATCGCGATCTTGTGCTCCGCGTCGATGCGGCTCGCGGCGACGAAGAGGTTGCCGCCGTTGTCGAGCGACACCGGGCCCGAGTAGCCCTCCCACGCGAAGAGCTTCGTGCTCCCGCCGGCGGGGACGAGGTCGCTCGCGGTGACGTCACTCGCCCAGAGCGCGTTCTCGCTCGTCGTCGACGGATCGGCGGTGAAGCCCGAGAGGCCGCTGTAGACGATGCGCGTCTTCGTGCCGTCGGTCACGCCGACGCCGGAGTAGAAGCCGTTCGCGTGCGCGCGCGCGATGACGGAGTCGTAGTTGCGCGAGAAGAGGAAGACCTCGCCGGACGAATGCTCGTTCGTCACGGTGTACCCCTGCAGCGTGACGTTGCCGAACGGGAGATCGACGAAGCCGTCCGCGCCCCAGAACGCGGCGGTCGGCAGGCCCTCCGGCGTCCGCGCCGACCACGGCTGCTGGCTCATCGGCGCGCCCACGGTGGCGGGGACGAACCAGCGGGTGACGAGCGGCGCCGCGCTCGGATCCTGGAAGTTCTGCGTCGTCGTCACTGGGCCGTTGTGCGAGCCCCACCGCGCGCCGAGGACGGGGCCGTTGGCGACGTGGACGCGCGTGACCTCGAACGGCAGGCTCGGGTCGAGCGTGAGGAGGTGGTCCGCGCTGATTTCCTGTGCATCTCCAGCGACTTCCTCGTCCGATTGGCTGCACGCGATCATCCCGAACGAGACGGCGGAGACCAGAGCGAGGAGGGGGAGCGAAGACGGGCGTCCGATAAGCATGGGGGTCGCGGTCCATACCGCAGAAGCTCGGCTCGTCAAGGAGCCGCTATCGCCCGCGGGGGCCCGTGGTAGGAACGGGCCCGTGATCTCCCGGAATCCTGCGCTCGCCGTCATTCTCATTTCGCTCTGCGCCTGCGCCGGGTCGGCGCCACCGCCGCCTCCGCCCGCGCCGCCGCCGGTGCCGAACACGAAGGCCACCGTCGCGGCGCCGCTGCCGCCCGCGCCGAAGCTGCGCCTCCCCGGGAACGTGCGGCCGAAGAGCTACGACGTGCTCATGCGGATGTCGCCGAAGAGCGAGAGCATCGTCGGCAAGGTCGACGTCGCGATCGACGTGACCGAGCCGACGAACGTGCTCTGGATCCACGCCGGCGACAACCTCGAGCTCGTCACCGCCGTGATCGCGGGACGAGGCTCCGCGCGCATCGAGCGCGCGAAGGACAGCGAGGACTTCGTCGGCCTCGTGCTCGACGCGCCGCTCGCGCCGGGCAGCTACGCGCTCGACGTCTCGTACCGCGGGCGCCTCCCGTCGCGCGACGGACGCGGCGCCTACCGGCAGGAGGAGCGTGGCGACTGGTACATCTACACGCAGTTCGAGTCGACCGACGCGCGGCGCGCGTTCCCGTGCTTCGACGAGCCGACGTACAAGACGCCGTTCACGCTCCAGCTCGAGGTGCCGGGCGATCAGCTCGCGTTCGCGAACACGCCCGAGGTGGCGACGCGGAAGAACGCCGACGGCTGGAAGACGGTGACCTTCGCGCCGTCGAAGCCGCTGCCGACGTACCTCGTCGCGTTCGCGGTCGGACCGTTCGAGGTCGTCGACGCGGGCAAGGCGGGGAGGAACAACACCCCGATCCGCATCATCACGCCGAAGGATCGGAGCGCGGACGCGAAGTACGCCGCGGCGACGACGGGGCAGGTCCTCACGAAGCTCGAGGAGTACTTCGACATCCCCTACCCGTTCGAGAAGCTCGATCACATCGCGGTCCCGCAGAAGGGCGGCGCGATGGAGAACCCCGGCCTCATCACGTACGGCACCGCGACGATCCTCGGGAAGCCGGACGAGCGCAGCCTCCGCCTCGAGCGCGGCTACCTCTCGATCGCGGCGCACGAGCTCGGTCACATCTGGTTCGGCGACTACGTCACGACCTCGTGGTGGGACGACATCTGGCTCAACGAGGCGTTCGCGACGTGGATCGCGTCGAAGATCGTGGAGCAGCTCCACCCCGAGTGGGACGGCGCCGTCAACCGCGCGCACTCGAAGAACGGCGTGATGTCGAACGACGCGCTCGTCTCGGCGCGCAAGATCCGGCAGCCGATCGAGTCGCGGCACGACATCGTCAACTCGTTCGACGGCATCACCTACCAGAAGGGCGGCGCCGTCATCGCGATGATGGAGTCGTGGATCGGCGAGGCCGAGTTCAAGAAGGCGGTCCACGGCTACCTCCAGCGCCACGCCTACGGCGTCGCGACGTCGGCCGAGTTCCTCGCCGACATGGCCGCGTCGCTCGACGAGAAGACGAAGGCCGCCTTCGCGCCCGCCTTCTCCTCCTTCCTCGATCAGGCCGGGACGCCGCTCGTGAGCACGGAGCTCTCGTGCGCGAAGGAAGGCCCGTCGCTGTCGCTCGCGCAGGAGCGCTACCTGCCCTCCGGCTCGGCGGGCGCGAACGACCAGCTCTGGAAGATCCCCGTCTGCGCGTCGTATCCGGGCGGCACGTCGTGCACGCTCCTCGACGGCAAGACCGGCACGCTGAAGCTCGACACGAAGACGTGCCCGGCGTGGGTGAACCCGAACGCGAAGGCGGCCGGCTACTACCGCAACCTCTTCGTCAAGGACGCGAACGCGCAGGCGAAGCTCCTCGCCAACAAGAAGCTCCCGCCGAACGAGCGCGTCGCCGTCTTCGGCGATCTCCTCGCGCTCGTGCGCAGCGGGCAGCGCGAAGACGCCAGCATCCTCGGACAGGCGAGCGCGATCGCGCAGGAGGGCGACCGCCATCTCCTCGCGATGCTCGCGGGGTACGTCCGCGGGCTCGAGGGCCACCTCGTGAGCGCGGAGCTCGCGCCGAAGTACCGCGCGTTCGTGCGGAGCACCTTCCTCCCGCGCGCGCAGAAGCTCGGCTGGCTCCCGAAGAAGGGCGAGGACGACGGCACGCGCATGCTCCGCCCCACCATCGTCGCGCTCGCGGCGCGCCACGAGGAGGCGCTCGCGGTCGAGGCGCGGAAGCTCACCGACGCGTGGCTCAAGGACCGGAAGGCGATCGACTACGACCTCGTCCCGACCGTCCTCGACGCCGGGATGCGGACCGGCGATCGCGCGCACTGGGACAAGCTCCGCGCGGAGGCGAAGAAGACGAACGACCGCATCGAGCGGACGCGCCTCCTCGAGGCGCTCGCGCGGGCGGAGGACCCGAAGCTCGCGGAGGAGAACCTGAAGCTCGCGCTCGCGGACGACTTCGATCGGCGCGAGTCGATCACCCTCGTCTTCGGCGTCGCGTCGGTGCCGAAGAACCGGCAGCTCGCGTGGGACTTCGTGAAGGCGCACTACGACGAGCTCATCGCGCCGCTGCCGCCGCGCTCCGGCGCCGGCCTCACGTACGTCGCGGGTAACTACTGCGACGCGCAGCATCGTGCCGAGGCGGAGGCGTTCTTCGCCGAGCGGGCGACCCGCGCCAACGGCGGCCCGCGCACGCTGGCGCAGGTGCTCGAGCAGATGTCGCTCTGCATCGCGCAGCGACCGGCGCGCGAAAAGAGCGTCGCCGCGTTCCTCGGCGGGCTGAAGTGACGGTCGCGTTCTTCGGGACCGGGCTCCTCGGCACCGGCTTCGTCCGCGCGTTGCGGCGGCGCGGCGAGGCCGTGCACGTGTGGAACCGCACGCCGGAGAAGGCGCGCGTGCTCGAAGCGGACGGCGCGATCGTGTTCGACGATCCCGCCGCCGCCGCGCGCGGCGCGGATCGCGTCCACCTCTCGCTCTCCGACGACGCGGCGGTCGACGACGTGCTCGCGCGCGCCGAGCTCGCCGCCGACGCGGTCATCGTCGATCACACGACGACGACGGCGACGGGGACGAAGGAGCGCGTCGCGCGCTGGTCGCGCTTCGTCCACGCGCCGGTGTTCATGGGTCCGCAGAACGCGCACGAGTCGACGGGCATGATCCTGGTGTCGGGCGAGCGAGCGCGCGTCGATCCCGTCCGCCCCCACCTCGAGAAGATGACGGGGAAGGTGCTCGACCTCGGCGAGCGCCCCGACGCGGCCGCTGCGTTCAAGCTGTTCGGGAACCTGTTCCTCATGTTCTTCACCTCGGGCCTCTCCGAGGTCTTCACCCTCGCGCGCGCGCTCGACGTCGAGCCTCGCGCGGCGGCGTCGCTCTTCGAGCACTTCAACCCCGGCCTCACGATCGGCGGGCGCATCGACCGCATGCTCGGCGCCGACTGGTCGAAGGCGTCGTGGGAGCTCGCGATGGCGCGGAAGGACGCGCGCCTCATGCTCGAAGAGGCCGCGCGCGGCGGCCGCCCGCTCCCGATGCTCCCGGCGATCGTCGCGCAGATGGACGCGCTCATCGCCGAGGGCCACGGGCGCTCGGACTGGACCGTCATCGCGAAGGACGCGATCGAGGAGCGTTGATCTCTACTTCACGTCGTCGACGCTGCGGCGCGCGCAGCCGAACTCGACGCCGAGCTTGCCCTCGGGATCGAGCTCGAACGCGGTGCACGTCGCGGCGCAGAGCTCGATCTTCTTCGGGTCGGTCGTCGAGTCGAAGCGCCAGCCCTTCGTGTTCGCGCACGCCGCGTCGTAGCCGAGCGGCTCCACCACGCCCTTGCCGGTCGTGAAGTGGACGTTGACCTTGGAGAGGTCGAGCGTCTGCCCCGCCGGCGGCGGGGGGATCGCGACGTCGCAGGAGAACGTGCTCTTCCGGATCTCGTTGATGCGGTCGAGGAACTCCTTCTGCGTCTGGACGGGATCGCTCGTGTCGACGCGCGTGAGCGTGGTGCCGCCCGCGGTCGAGAGCGCCTCGAGATCGTCGAGGTTCGACTTCACGTCGGAGACGCCGATGACGTAGGTCGGCACGACGTCCTTGATCGCGGCGACCTCGGCGGCGACGTTCGTGATGTTGTCGTCGGCGGCGGTGCATCCCTGCGGGTAGCCGTCGGTGAGGAGGACGATGGCCGTCTTGCCGTCGGCGTGGTCCTCGGCCCACTTCTTCACGATCGGCCCCATCGCCTTGAAGACCGCGCGCGTCGGCGTACCGGGAATGGTCGTCGTGGCGGGCCATTTCGACGAGAACGTGGTCGAGCTCGTCACCGGGAGCGCGGTCATCGGAACGTCCAGGGTCTCCGCGGAGGATGCGTAGGTGGACACGTCGCAGAAGGACGGCGTCCCGCCACCGCCTCCTCCTCCGCCGCCGCCTCCTCCTCCACCGCCACCGCCTCCGTCGCTCTGGGACGGAAAGAGCTCAAGCCCCGCGGTGATGCCCTTCGAGAGCGGATCCGTGACGAACGCCTTCAACGCCTCCGTGATGGGCACCCACCGCTTCGCTCTCTCCGCCTCCGGGAAGCTCATACTCAACGACTGATCGAGGATGAAGAACAGGTACGCCGGCTTCCGCTGCGTGTCGGCGCTGTCCGCCGCGCACGCGCCGCCGTCCGGGACCGGAGAGGGATCGCCGCTCGTTCCTCCGCTGGTGCCGCTGGTTCCGCCGCTCGTGCCGTCGCCGATGTTGCCGGAGGTGCCCGTTCCTCCGTCGCCGCCGCCGATGTTCCCTGTCCCTGTGTTCGCTCCATCTCCTGCCCCGCCGTCGGAGCTTGTCCCGCAGGCGAGAGCGGTTGAGACGAGAGCGAGACCGGCCGCGAGGGTGGATCGGAAGGACCTCATGCTTGAAAAGCGTATCGGTATAAACGCGCAAATCAACGTGTGGTTTCGCGCAGCTATCGGCACTCCAGCTTAGGAAGTGTTCTGCTCGAATTGCGCATAGTTAGAAATCGGATGGCGCCTGTCCCTGGATCGAGCTACCTGACGCACGCCCACCTCTGCCCACCTGGTGGTCAGAGCATCCAGGAGATCACGAATGGCCGTTCGGAACTGCGCGCTCTTCTCCTCTGCCGTCCTCGTCATGATGGCGGTCGGTTGCTCGGATACGAAAGACGACTCCGCGACGTCGGAGCTCGCGGTCGTCAACGACATCACGTGCAACATCGCGCGCGGCGCCTTCGTCGCGCGGAGCGAGACGAACGCGGACGGCGAGCTCTCTGTCTCCTGCCCGGGCACGTTCAACGTCCTCTTCAACGGCCAGCCGATCCAGGGCCAGTCGCAGTCGTTCTCGGTGAAGCCGAAGGAGGGCGTGAACCTCATTCACGTCGAGACGGTGGACGCGAAGGGCGTCACGAAGGCGAACGAGGTCTCGTTCCTCTTCGGTACGTTCGCCGATCCCCGCCTCGTCACGAACAAGGCCGTGTCGGTGCGCATCGGCGCGAACGGCATGAGCGCGCCGGGCCTCCCGGTCCTCCCGCTCCCGGTCGGCCCCACGAACGTGACGCTCTCGCAGATCGGCACGCAGGTCCTCCGCGATCAGGGCAACCTCCTCGCGCGTCTCGACGGCATGGGCAAGGACGTGAGCGGCGCCGGCTTCGGCGCGAGCATCACCCTCGACCGCTCGAGCTACAACCCGAAGTCGGCGACGATCCGCCTCTCGGCGCGCGAGGGCGGCCTTCGCCTCGAGGCGATCATCACGAACGTCGAGAGCACGATGACGTGGCGCGCGTGGGCGCCGTTCGGCATCGAGGCGAGCGATCAGCTCTACACCTCGGTCGACCGCATCCGCGTCGTCGCCGACGTGAACGTCCGCTTCGACGCCGCGACGAAGTCGCTCGTGGCGACGCTCGGCGCGACCGAGACCAAGGTCGAGGGCGTCGACCTCGACGACACCGGCCTCGGCAACATCCCGCTCATCGGCGACCACCTCGAGGACGCGGTCGCGGCCGGCGCGGAGTGGCTCATCAACCGCTTCGCCGATCCGCTGGTCGCGATGGTGAAGGACCAGGTCCTCCCCGATCTCTCGTTCAGCCTGAACCAGTTCCGCCTCCCCGAGCGCGTCGACGTTCCGTTCCTCGGCGGTCAGGTCGAGCTGAAGCAGGACCTCGACGGCGCCGCGTTCAAGTCGGTCGGCTCCGAGCTCTCGCTGGCGGCCGCGGTGCTCGCGCCGGCGAACGCGAAGAAGACGCTCTCTGCTCCGGGCTGGCTCACGCACCCGGCGAGCGCGCCGACGTGGGAGACGGACAAGCAGTTCGGCGCGTCGCTCTCGGTCGACTACGTCAACCAGGCGCTGTTCTCGGTCTGGCGGCAGGGGCTCCTCAACCGCCAGCTCATCGATCACGTCGAGATGCTGGGCATCAAGACCGACGCGATCGTGCTCGACGCGAAGCTCCCGCCGGTCCTCCTCGCGGCGGAGGACGGCTCGGGCGTGAACATCAACCTCGGCGAGCTCCAGCTCGACACCGTGTATCATGCACAGGCCGGCGGCCAGGCGCGCGTCCGCCTCGCGGTCTCGCTCGTCACGAAGGCGAAGCTCTCGATCGAGAACGGCGGCGAGTTCCTGAAGATCCTCCCCGCCGGCGACGAGACGGCGACGCAGCTCTCCGCGCGCCTCATCGGCGTGGAAGAGGGCAAGCAGGCGGCGGCCGACGAGCTCTCGGGCATGCTCGACCTCTTCACGCCGTACCTCCAGACGCTGATCTCGAACGACATCGACCTCCCGCCGATCGCGATCCCGGGCGTCGACCTCGGCATCATCTCGCCCGCCTTCGCCGGCCGCGAGGGCCGCTTCGACGGCGCGATCCAGTTCGACCCGAACGCCTCGCGCGTGCTCGTGCAGGGCAACCTCGTCGCGCGCTGAGTCTCTCTCTCAGCGTCGGGGGCTCTGCCCCCGACACCCCCGCCCCAGAACACGGCCCGCCGAAGCGGCGGGTCGCTTCGCGACCGCTGGCGCGGCCGCTTTCTGGGGCCCCGGGCAGCCCTTGGGTTCGTGGGCCCGACGGGCGCGGGCGCTTTGGAGGCTGGGCAGCAACCTCACGACCGCGACTTGCCGCGGGCGCTTTTGGAGGCCGGGCAGCAACCGCATGCGTGAGCGCGGCGCTTTCTGGAGCCCGATCTTTCTGGGGCCCCGGAAGCAGCTCGCGTCCGCGAGCGCAGGTGCCTTCTGGGGCCCCGGAAGCAGCTCGCGTCCATGAGCGCGGGTGCTTTCTGGGGCCCCGGGGGCAGCTCGTGGGCGGTTACTTCTTCTCTTCGGTGGTGAGCTGCGGAGTGCGCGGGGAGATGCTGATCTTGCGCGGCTTTGCCTTTGGCAGTTGGGCGATGCGGACGGTGAGGACGCCGTCGGCGAGATCGGCGGTGAGCTTCTCGGGGTCGACGGTGTCGGGGAGGGTGAAGGACTTCGTGAACGCGCCGTATGCACGGCCGAGCCACACCTTGTCCTTGTCGTTGCCCTCGTAGCGGCGCTGTCCCTTGATCGTGAGGACGCCGTCGTCGAGCGTGATCTCGAGGTCGTCCTGCTTGAGGCCCGGGACGTCGGCGGTGAAGACGATCTCGTCTTCGTTCGCGCGGACGTCGACCGCGGGCGTGAAGCTGCGGACGGTGGAAGCCGTGCCGCTCGCGCCGGTCATGACGTCGTCGAGGAGGCGGTCGAGCATCGGAAACGCATACGAGCTGAGCATGGAGATACCTCTTGCTTAGGGTTGTCGGACATGAAGCCGAGCTCTGCCAATCGCCCGTAATTACGGGCGTTTGACGAACATCAGCGATTTCGTGCCAACCTAGATAAGACCGCCTCTCGACCGATCAAGGGGGCCCGACACGGCGAAGCCTGATCCAATCGATCAGATGTCACTCGCGCGAACCAAAACCGAGGGGCCCAGGATCCGGGCGCGGTGCTCTATTCATGTGATTATAGGTACTTGCATCGGTGTAGGTCATGGACCGACATGTGCTCTATTGCTCCGTACCATGAAGCTCTCGCTCGCCGTCGTCGCTCTTGGCCTCGCCCTCGCCGCTTGCGCGGGGAGCTCGTCGGACGCGGACAACGCCGGCGTCTCCGTCGGCGAGGTGAACGCCGACGCGGAGATCACGATGGCGAACTGGATCTCGCATCCGAAGATCGTCGAGGTGCGCCGCATCGTGGAGGAGATCGACGTCGCGAGCTTCGCGACCGTGACGAAGGAGCTCTGCGAGGGCTCGACGCACGGCGAGCTCGAACGCACGAAGCTGACCGACGCGCACGGCGTCGTGCGCGAGCTCGTCATCGGCTCGGGCTCCGAGGACAGCGCGCAGACCGACAGCTACTACTACGACGCGGCGGGCACGCTCCGCTTCGCGTTCCTCACGCACGCCGACGTGCACGGCAACCAGTCCGAGCTCCGCGTCTACAACGACGCCGCTGGCCACCGGATCTGGGAGGTCTCGCGCGCGATCTGGATCGGCGATGAAGACCCGACGACGGAGATCACGAACGCGCCGTTCGAGCCGACCTCGGACACAGTCGTCCTCGACGCGCTCGCGACGACGCCGGCGGCGTGGTTCGACGCGCCGGAGCGCTGCGACTGATCCTAGAATCGACGCGATGCGCCTCGCCGCCGTCGTGCTCGCGCTCCTCACGGCGCTGCCGGCGACGGCCCACGCCCAGAAGAAGAAGCCGAAGCGACCGAAGAAGCCGCGGACGGAGCAGCCGAGGCCGCGCGAGAAGCCGCCGCGTGCGCCGCGTGCGCCGCATGCGCCGCATGCGCCGCGTGAGAAGCCGGACGACGAGGGCATCCCCAGCCACGCGGATGCTCCGGACCGCGCGCCGGCGCGGATCGACACCGATCTCGAGGAACGAGACGCACCGCGCGAGACGAACCCGTGGGTCGCGTCGGGCACCGCGAGGCCGCGCGACGCGGAGGCGGGGGCGGCGGACAAGGGAGCGGACGCGCCGAAGCGCGCGAGCGACTGGGTATCGCGTCCGGTCCTCGTCGGCGCGTACGGCGGGTACGCGTCCGAGAACTACCGCATCGGCTTCGGCGCGCGCGCCGGCTACGCGATCCAGGACACGTTCTACGTCGGCGCCGCGTTCACCTATCAGCTCGGCGTCATCGTCGCCGGCATCAAGTACGCGGGCTTCTACCCCGCCGCCGAAGGCGGCTACGACTGGCACTTCCAGAGCTTCACCCTGCGGCCGTACGTGGGGCTCGGCCTGTTCTTCGCCCGAACCTCCGGCGTCGGCGAGACGGAGACCGGCGGGGGTTGGTTCTCGATCTACCCCGCGCTGTCGCTCGACTATCAAATCGCGAATACGGGCGCCTTCCTCGGCGTAGACAGTCGCGTGCTCTTCATCGCCGGTGCCCCGGACAGTCGCGATCCGTCGCTGTGCCTCTTCGCGGTGGGAGGGCTTCGGTTCTGATGCGCGCTCTCCTCTCGATCCTCGTCTCGATCGTCTCGATCGCCGCGTGCTCGACGCCGAAGCGCGCGCCCACCCCCGCCGCGTCGTCGGCCGCGCCGCCGGCGACCAGCTCCGCCGCCACCGCCGCGAGCGCGACGCCGCCGTCGATCGACGCCGCCGCTCCGGCCGCGTCCTTCGCGCTTCGTGACGTCCCGCTCGCGCGCGCGCCGGGGCGCGGTCCGATCAAGGTCGAGGGCGCATACCCGACGCCGCTGAACGTCGGGATGAGCGACGCCGCGCAGGCGTTCGGGTTCATGAGCGACGGCAAGACGTTCGCGTATTGCCAGTTCGATCAGTGCTGCGTCGAAGACGCCCACTGGTGCAACCTCGTCGACGAGAGCGGCGCGGTCCGCGCGCTCGTGTCGCCGCGTATCTTCGAGCCCGGATCGAAGAACGAGCGGCGAACGGTGGGCGAGCTGAAGGCGTTCCCGAAGAAGGAAGGGCTGACGTCGCTCGGCCCGCCGATCGAGATGACGCAGAAGCCGCCGCCGCCGAAGGGCGAGCTCCTCTACGGCGACGAGATTACGCTCGTCGTCCGCGAGATCGCGCCGACGGAGAAGGACGGCGCCACCACCATCGCCGGCTCCGTGCGCATCGGCGGCAAGCTCGCGGGCGAGCAGCCCGTGTTCGTGGCGTTCCCGCCGACGCCGCCGTTCTGCGCCACGTACGCCGACGTCTGTTTCGGGGCGCAGCTGAACGCCCTCGCGGTGTCGCCGTCGGGCGAGGACCTCGCGTTCGTCGTGTACATCCGGAACCCGAGCCACGGCTCGACCTTCACCCATCTGCGCGTGAGCGCGTCGAGCTTCGCCGCGAGCGTGTTCAACGACACCGCGATGACGCATCACAAGAAGAAGGAGTGGCCACGCGCGGCGGAGCTCTTCACGCGCGCGGTCTACGCCGATCCGACGAAGGAGCTCTTCGCCTACAACCTCGCGTGCGCGCTGTCGCAACAGAAGGACCCCCGCGCCGAGCACGCCCTCCGCCACGCGATCGCCCTCGGCGGCGAACCGGTGAAGAAGCGCGCCCTCGCCGACGCCGACTTCACCGCCGTGATGAGCGAGCCCTGGTTCACCGCCCTCGTCCGAGCTCCATGACCTTCCCGCGGGCGCCGGCGCGGGAGGGTCCGTCAGAGCGCGAGGAGCTCGATCGCCGGTGGTTCTACCGTGAAGTCGCTGAAGCGGATCCACGTCGGGCGCACGCGGAAGTAGGTGATGTTCGGCCATTGCTCGCGCTCGAGGCCGTCGGGGAACTTCGTGAGGTAGACGTGCTTCAAGCGCTTCAGGTCCTCGCCCGCGGGCTCGTCGGCGACGCCCTCGATCTGCGCGGTCTTGCCCTCGTCCCAGCCCATCACGAGCGCGATGCGCGGGTCCGCGCGGAGGTTCACCGCCTTGCGCGTGTCCGTCACCGTGTCGAAGACGAGCTCGAGATCGTCCGTGACCGCGACGCCGATCACCGCGGCTTGCGGCGCGCCGGCGGTCGTCACCGAGGCTTCTACCGCCCATTTCTGCGCGCGGAGGAACTCGACGAGCTCACGCCGATTCACTGCAGGAGCTCGGACATGCGCGCCTCGGTGATCGCGAGGCCCTGCTCGCGCGCCGCGCGCATGACGGAGCGGGCCTCCGCCTCCTCGATCACGCCGAGCTTCACGAGGATTGCGGCCGCCTCCGCGTAGTCGTTCACGAGGTGAAGGCCGCTCACGCGCGCGGGGTCGATCTCGTCGACCTTGAGGATGAACCCCGCGACGACGCGGTCGGGGTGCTTCGCGATGACGTCGCGCTGCACGTCGGCGTCGACGTGCGTCGAGTCGCCGAAGAGGATGAAGCGCTGCGTGCCGGTGCGCGCGAAGATCTTCTCCATGTCGCGCACCTTCTCCGGCCGCGCGATGAACGGCGCGCCCGAGGTGCCGGTCTCGATCGGTCCGGTCGGGACGCCGTGCGCCTCGAGGTACGCCGGGACCTCGAGGATGCGATCCGGCTTCCGCGCGGTCACGTAGTACACGTCGCCTTCGCGTCCGCCGTTGCGATGCTCGAGCAGCTGGTACAGCGCCGCGATGCCCGGGACCGCGGGCTTCGACAGCTCCGGGTTGGCCTTCGGGATCAGCGTGTCGTCGAGGTCCGAGATGAGCCCGATCTCCGCGTCGCCGCTCGTCGGGGCGCAGCGCGTCGTCTTCGCGTACGCAAGGATGGTGGAGAGCGCGGCGGGCCCGACCTGCGGGACCGCGTCGAGCGCCTCGAGGCTCGCGAGCGGACGATGATCGACGATCGACTTCGCCGCCGCGCGGCTCAACCCCACCTCGTCGTCGAGCACCTCGAGCGAGAGGTCGTTCGCGACCGCGAGCATCGCCCCCGCTTCGCAGCTCCCCTCCGCCGGCGCTTCGAACGCGGTCGCCGCGCTCTCCGCGGAGGCGTCCGAGCCCGCGTTCGCCGCGCACGCGCCGAGGAGAGCCGTCAGAACGACGATGGGTAGGAGGCTTCGCGACATGTAGGAGTTATGCGCGATCTGCGCAGAGGCGCCAGGCCGTTTCAGAACCCTCGGGGACCCAAGGGCCGCCTTCGATCCGCGTGATCTCCTTGAAATTACAGCCGTTACAACCCGGCCCGTTCGCTGCTCCATGGCGGAGCGTGCGGACCATTTGTTTCCTTCTCGTCACCGTCCTCGTCGCCTGCGGCTCCTCCATCGACGTCGACGACGCGGAGGCGGACGCCGACGCCCAGCTGGCCGCGGCGCCGACCCCACGTCCGACGCCGACGCCCACGCCCACGCCCACGCCGAGCGCGGAGCCGACGATCTGGCCGAACGCGAAGAGCCGCGCGACGAGCGATCCGTGGCTCGTCGCGAACCATGACCGCCTGCGCGAGATGCGGCCGAAGGTGCTCACGATCAACTTCGACAACGACGCCACGTCGAAGGCGCGCTGGCGGACGCGCGTCGAGGAGGTCATCGCCGGCCTCGCGGAGGGCTCGCGCTACCACGGCTACGACGACGACCGCGCGACGCCGTTCCTCCGCTACGAGGTCGCGAAGTGGGTCGACCTCTCGGACCCCGCGCCGGTCGAGGGATGGAAGCACGCGGTCTCGACGAAGTACCCCGTCCGCTGCGCCGGCGACGCGTTCTACAAGTTCGACTACGCCGCGCTCTTCGAGAAGCCCGAGATGACGGCGGCGTTCGGCGCGCCGCTCTGCGACCTCTTCGCCCGCGGCGACGTCCACGAGGTGTGGCTCTACGCCAACGGCGATCCCGAGCCGTACACGTGCCCCGACGGCACCGTCCTCCCCGACATGGGCGCGGCCGAGATCCTCGAGTCGAAGCCGATCTACGCGAACGGACGCGCGACCGGCCGCTTCGAGCGCTGCGCCGGCAACGGCTGCCTCGGCGACCGCGACTTCGCCGCCTTCGAGGCGTGCGGCCGCACGGTGCGTGTACTTTACATAAATTCCTCGCGCGGCCCCGGCTGCGCGCTCCACAGCGCGGGCCACGGCTACGAGCGGATGGCCAACAGCGGCGCGGTCCCCGAGCTGAAGCCGCGCTTCGCCGCGTTCGCGGGGCTCGATCTCCGCGAGCGCCATCGCCTCCCGTTCGACAGCTGGTACGCGTGCAACGCGGACGACTCGTGCCGCACGTTCACGGGACCGAACGGCGTCGACTGGCAGGTCGGGAGCAAGCGCGGTCACGTCGAGCCGTACGACCAGCCGTGCGGCAACGTCCACTTCGCGCCCAACGCGCGCAAGGACTACGACGAGAACGACACCCAGGTGCTCTCGAGCTGCGCGCACTTCGGCCTCCGCGACGGCGCGAACGGCAAGGACGCGGCGGAGCTCTTCTCGCGCGCGACGTATGCACAGTACAAGGAGCTCGCGCCCGACTGCGGCGGCGCCTGGCAGGTGTACTGGCGCCAGAGCTTCCCCGGGCTCGACAACGTCGCGAAGGACGCGAAGGGGAAGTCGCAGCGGAACTGGTGGCCGTACCTCTTTTACTGAAGCGCGCCGAGGAGGACGGGACCGGCGAGGAAGCTCGCGAGGTTCGCGGCCGCGGAGGCCGCGATCGCGCGGCCGCCATCGCCTCGCGGATCGAGGAGGCGCGCGTAGACGAAGGCCTCCGCCGCGAACGAGAGCGCTTCACCGCTCACGAGCGCGACGGCGGGCCAGGGGAGGATATCGAGCCACACGCGGTTGAGGAGCGTGTTCGTGACCGCGTTCGCGACGAGCGCGAGCACGGCCGCTCGCCCGCGAACGCGAGGATGGAACGCGATCACGATCGGCGCCTCGACGACGAGCGTGACGAGGAGCGCCGCCGTCGCCCCGCTCATCGGGCCTCGCGTTTCGGCGCGAGCTTCGTCGTCGTCGGCCCGCTCATCGGGTCTTGCGCTTCAGCAGGCGGCGGACGCCGTACACGAGCGCCGCGACGAACAGGACGATCACCGCGAGCGCGGCGGCGCCGAGCTTCGCGAGGCCGCCGGTGTACGAGCAGATCGTCGGGCTTGAGCCCCACGGGACCGACGCGACCTTGGCGCGGACCGGCGCGACGCACGGACTGCCCGGCGCGGTCGTCACCTTGATCTCCTCGAAGTAGCTCGTCGAGCACGCGGAGGAGACGCACTCGTAAGGACGCTCGAAGCCGTAGCGGTACGTCCCCGGCTTCACGCACGCGTCGACGTAGGCGCGTCCGTCGTCGTCAGCGCCGGCTTCGGCTTCGGCGCACGTGTCGATGCGGACGACCTCGCCGCTCCCCACGTCCTGGCGAAGGAGCGCCTCCGAAGGCGAGCAGCCACGGCGATCGAAGTTGACCGGCGTGACGACCACCGCGCCGCCGTCGGTCACGCGCGCTTCGTAGCCGACCGGACGCGCGCAGTTCGCCGCCGCGACCCGCGCGACGACGAGAGAGGCGAGGAGCGTCGCCGCGAAGGAGGCTCGATGCATCGACGACGCGCGATCGTACCGCGAACGCGACTTTCAGATCCTCGCCAAGCGCTCGTCCTTCCACCACATTTCAGGACCGACGCGCGATCGTCACTTGAGGTCCCGCCGCGATGTGTCACGGAGGCGTCCCATGAAGCTCGCCGCCGTGCTCGCCGCCCTCTCCGTGACCGCCGCTCTCGCCGGCTGCGCCGCGCCGAACGACGCCGACGCCCCCGCCGCCTCGAGCGAGGTCGCCCTCACGACCTTCACGCCGCTCGATCGCGTCACGCCGGCCGAGGTCGCCGCCGCTTACGCAGAGGACGTGAGCGCCCACCTCGAGACCTGCCGCGCCGCGCATCCGTCGATCGCAGAGGTCGACCGCGACAACCTCCGCGTCTTCGCCCGCGTCGGCAACGTCTCGTACTTCGACGTGAGCGAGGCGATCGAGGCGCTCCTCGACGAGCGCGGCCTCGACGCGATCGCGCCGGGCGAGGTGCCGACCCTGCTCGAGCCGCTCGCGCTCCGCGAGCTCGGCGCGCACGTCGACGGCGACGGCTTCTACGCGCCGCCGCGCGAAGGGCAGCTCCAGTTCTACTACGCCGAGCTCCACGCTCGCGAAGCCAAGGCGCACGCGCTCGCGACGGCGCCGGGCGGCAAGAGCTTCACCGAGATCCGCGCGCTCTGGCGCAACGTGCAGAGCGCACGCAATACGCTCGACTCTTCGTGGCTGCGCCCGCAGAGGGTCTCCGCCGAGCCTTCGCTCACCGAGATCCGGAAGGCGATGCGCGTCCCGTTCGACGCGCACTTCGAGAGCTGGGGCAACACCGCGGTCGCGGAGTTCGGCGAGGCCCACGAGGGCCCGAACGGCACGCCCGCCTTCGCTCCACTCGCGACCTTCCTCGAGAGCGACGCGATCAAGAAGCGCTGGCTCTTCCAGGCCTACGACGCGAGCGGCAGCACGAACATCCTCGTCGTGCTCGACGAGCACGATCAACTGTGGGGGATGCAGATGGGCTACTCCGAGTAGTATCCTCGGACGGAATGCGGCGCGGACGAAAACGTTTCCTCGCCGTCTTCGGCTGCTTCGCGGTCCTCGCGACGCTCGGAGGTCTCCGCGCGAGCGCGTGGCTTCGCGCGCACGGCCTCACCGCGATGGAGTTCGCGACGGAGCTCTCGCGCGACGAGCCGCGCTTCCAGTGGAAGAGCATCGACCGGAAGCACTGGCAGGCGATCGCGACCGGCGCGGAGGAGACCACCGCCGAGACCGACGCGCGCGAAGGAACGGGGCGCGGCTGCCCGGCCGGCATGGTCCGCGTCCGCGGCGGCTTCCGGCAGGAGGCGCGGGGCCAGTCGACGGGCGCGATCGAGCGCTTGCAGGACGGCACGTGCACCGACTGGATCAGCAAGGAGTTCCCCGCCCGCTGCCGCACGTTCGACGCGGAGAAGATCGCGACCGCCGTCGCCGCGATCCCGGTCGAGCCGCTCGACTTCTGCATGGATCGGTTCGAGTACCCGAACGTGCGCGGCCAGTATCCGATGATCGTCGCGACGTTCCGCGAGGCAGAGGCGATCTGCAAGAAGGACGACAAGCGCCTCTGCACCGAGAACGAGTGGACCTTCGCGTGCGAAGGCGAGGAGGTCCGTCCGTATCCGTACGGACACACGCGCGACGACACGGCGTGCGTGATCGATCGACCCTGGCGCGCGTTCACCGAAGGCGCCCTCCAGCCGCGCGACGGCAACAAGGCGCGGGACGAGCTCGATCACCTGTGGCAGGGCGAGCCGTCGGGCTCGCGCCCCACGTGCCGGAGCCCGTTCGGCGTCTACGACATGACCGGGAACGTCGACGAGTGGACGCGGAGCGTGAACCCGACCGGCTATCGCTCGATCCTGAAGGGCGGCTACTGGGGTCCCGTCCGCGCGCGCTGCCGCCCCGCCACGCGCGCGCACAACGAGGACTTCGTCGCGTACCAGCAAGGCGTCCGCTGCTGCGCGGAGACGCGCGCGGTCCCGGACGAGCCCGAAGCGGGCGCGGAGGCCGACGCCGGCGCAGACCCGGACGCGGGGGCGGAGCCCGACGCAGCGGTCGCGCAGCTCGCCGCGCCGCCGGACGAGCCGCCCGCGCCGGACGACGACGAGCTCGTCGCGATCCAGAACGAGCGCGCGCGCGGCTGCGCGACGGCCGGCGGCGCCGGCTCGTGGTGGCCGCTGCTCGCTATCCTCGTCGTGCTCGTCCGGCGTCGAAGGCGCTCCTCGCGTGTTTTGCCTGCTACCTTCGAGCGATGACGGTCCGACGCATCGTCGCGCTCGCCTCGCCGCTCGCCGCCGCGCTCGTTCACTGCAGCAACCCGCAGTCCTCGTGCGACGACGCGCGCGTCATCTTCGCCGGCGACGTCGAGCCGAGCCCGCAGCTCACGATCGTCGACGACAAGAACGTGCCGATCGCGGTGAGCGGCGCGCCGGTCGTGCGCGTGTCGTTCGAGAAGAGCTCGAACGTCCAGAGCGTCCGCATCCCGCTGTCGAGCGCGGGCGCCGACCCCGCGAGCGAGCGCTACGTGTTCGTCGAGTTCCCGGCCGGCCCGCAGCTGCTCGCGACGAACGTCGGCGACTACCTCACCGCCGGGAGCCTCCGCGCCTTCGTCTACGCGGCGGGGTGCTCCCAGAACGCGACGGTCACGACGACGAAGTCGCAGGTCCTCGCCGCGCGCGGCACCATCGACGCGACGGCGAAGACGGTCGACGGCGACTTCTACCGTCGCATCGCGGTCGAGATCGACTGGGAGAACGTCGGCTGCAGCATCGGCTCGGTGAAGGGCCGCGTCGTCTTCGCCGTGTCGCCGACCCCCGGCAAGGTCGAGGCCGCCTGCGAGTCGGACAAGTACACCCTCGTCGGCGACGCACAAGCTCCGCCTCCGGTCACGAGCGGCGACGGCGGTTGAGCGCGATGGTGCAGTGAAGAAGGGCGGCGTCCTCCGCACCGTTCTGTGGTTCGCCGGCGCGTACGTCGTCGCGTTCGGCGTCAGCGCGCTCGAGCCGAGCAGCCACCTCTGGTCGCTCTTGCGCGCGCTCACCGACGACGACGACCTGCGGTTCGCGCTCGCGCGGCTCTACTACATGGCGGCGACCGTCTTCGGCGTCTCGTACATCGTATCGCTCGCGCTCGCGACCGTGCTCGCGCCGGCGGGCTTCGCCGGCCGCGTGCTCTTGCGGGCGGCGGTGCGCGCGGGATACCGCGATCGACTCGACCCGGTGCGCGCCTTCTCCCAGCGGCACCCCCGCATCGTGACCGCGCTCCTCGCGCTGCCGGCGGTCGCGTGGGCCTGGTTCATCGCCACGAGGGTCGCCGACGGCGGCGGCTGGGACCGGATCCTGCCGGGCGCCGTCCTGCCTGCCGCGATCGTCGTCGCGGCGCAGGCCGCGCTCGCGCGTCGCGGCTGGCGCGCGCTCCTCGCGCCGACGCTCCCGGACGCGGAGACGCGCGGCGAGAGGGCGACGGCGGAGGGCTTCACCTTCGACGCGGTCGCGGTGACGACGGAGACGCTCGCCGCGGTCGGCGGGCTCGCCGCGTTGTCGGTCGCGATGGTCACCGCCGCCTTCACGCTCTCGGTCTCCACCCTCGTTCATCATCCTCTCTTCCGCACCGCGCTCCTCGCGTACCTCGCGCTCGCGCTCGGCGGCGCCGCGCTCTTCCGTCGGACGTCACGCATCGACGTCGGCTTCGACGGCATCTTCATCAGCGGCAGCGCGCGCCGCCGCTTCGTGTCGTTCGCCGACGTCGACGGCGTGCGCGCGAGCCAGCTCGGCCTCGAGCTGCTCCGCGGTGAGCGCGTCGTGCTCCGCCTCCAGCTCCACGGCGAGGACGCGACGCGACGCGACGCCCTCGCCGATCGCATCCGCGCCGCCATCGCCGCGGCGGAGGCCCAGCGCCGCGAGCCCGCGGTCGACTTCCTGCGGAGCGCGTCGACGGAGGAGGTCGGTCGCGCGGCGGGCGGCTCTTCGACGTACCGCGAGTCGGCGCCGACGCGCGACAAGCTGTGGGACCTCCTCGAGAGCCCCGCCGTCGACGCGGCGGGCCGCAAGGCCGCCGCCTCCGCGCTCGCGAAGGACGGCACGACGGAGGAGCTCACCCGCCTCCGCGTCGCGGCGGAGCACTGCGCCGATCCCTCCGTCCGCGCGCGCATCGAAGAGGTGCTCGACGACCAAGAGCTCCCCGAGGAGCCGGAGAAGCACCGCATGGTGATGAGGGGCTCCTGACCCGCAGCCGTCGCTCTCGACGACGACACGTGTAGGCTGGCGCGGTGCGTGGCGCGTTGCTCCTCGCTCTGTTCGCGATCGTCGCTGCGTTCGTGCTCGGCGAAAGCTACATCGGACGACTCCCGAACCACGCGGGGTACCGGCTCGTTCACGTCGAGGACCACGTCGCGTCGCCGCCGCCCGAGCGCGCGCGCCGCATCGTCGTGATCCTCGTCGACGGGCTGCGGCGCGACGCGGCCGAGGCGACGAAGAGCGCTCAGCGCCTCGCCGCGCGCGGCCAGTGCCGGATCTCCGATCAGGGGAGCTACACCGTCTCGCGCCCCGTCTATGCGCTGCTCTCGACCGGCATCGAGTCCGATCGCAGCGGCGCCCGGAACAACGACCTCACCGCGCCGCTCGCGGCCGAGTCGTTCTGGGAGGTCGCGCGCCGCGCGGGCCTCCGCGTCCGCGCCTCGAGCCATCTCCCGTGGTTCGCGCAGCTCTTCCCGCGCGGCTTCGACGAGCTGCGGCACTTCCCCGAGCATGAGCGCGACGTGTTCGCGTCGACGCCGATCGAAGACGTGCGCTTCGACGTCGACCTCTTTCACCCGCTCTACGTCGACGAGGCCGGCCACATGCACGGCGCACGCTCCGCCGAGTACGCCGCCGCCGTCGCGCGCGCCGACGCCGAGATCGCGGGCCTCCTCGAGCGCGTCGACC
Source organism: Labilithrix sp. (assembly GCA_019637155.1). Lineage (NCBI taxonomy): Bacteria > Pseudomonadati > Myxococcota > Polyangiales > Labilitrichaceae > Labilithrix > Labilithrix sp. The sequence continues at coordinate 325,678 of JAHBWE010000007.1, forward strand.
TCGATCACGACGACGTGATCCTCACCGCCGACCACGGCCATCGCGCCGATGGGCGGCCACGGCGGCGACCAGCCCGAGATCCGCGAGGTGCTCGCGTGCTTCGCGGGCCCGCGCGTCCGCCACCGCGAAGACCGCCGCCCCTTCGACGGGCGCCTCACCGCGCCGCTCCTCTCCCTCCTCGCCGGCGTCCCCTTCCCCGCCCAGATGCGCGCGGGCGAAGACCACCTCGACGACCTCTGGGAGATCGTCGAGCTCGACCCAGCGTTCGAGGCCGACCGCCGCGCCGCGATCGCGCGCTTCCGCGCCGCGAACGAGGAGCAGCTCACGGCGTGGCTCGGCGGCGGGCCCGGCACGTGGTCGCGGCTCTACGCGCGCGAGCGCCACGGGCAGTGGCTCCGCATCGGCGTGCTCGCCGCCGCCGCGATCGCGTTCGTCGCGTTCCGCGCGCGACGTCACCCGCGCGACGTCGTCTTCCTCGCCGTCCTCGCGCTCGCGGTGTGGCTCGCGCATCACGCCGTGCTCGGCGACTTCGACTACACCGTCATCAACCGCAAGATGATCTTCATGCGCAAGGCGTCCGCGGCCGCGGTCGTCGCCGTCGGCGCGGCGTGTCTGCTCCACCGCGCCGTGCGCGGCAGCACGCTCGCGCACCGCCTCGTCACCGCGCTCGTCCTCGTGCTCGTCACGAACCTCGGCCACGTCTTCGTGTACGGCTGGCCGCTCGGCTTCCCGCTCCCGCCGCAACCCGCGCGCTACCTCCCGTTCTTCATCGGCTTCCCTCAGGTCGCGCTCGCGCTCGCGCTCGTGGTCGCGTCCAGCGCGCGCTGGAGGGCGCCTTCGAGGAACACGTGAGACAACCCGGTCGCCCAGTACCGCGCCGCATTCCACTCCCGCTCACGGCGCGAAGCGTACGAGCGCGTCCTCCAAGGGCAGCTCGCGCGTGACCTTCTTGAAGCTCGTCTCCTTCGCGGGCTGCACCTCGAACGTATCGATCGCCCACGGCACGCCCTCCGCGCCGAGCGGCGAGGCGGCGTCGCTCACGTGGACGTGGAGGTGCGGCTCGGTCGAGTTGCCGGTGTTGCCGACGAGCCCGAGCACTTGCCCTCTCTTCACGCGGTCACCGACCTTCACCCTCACGCTGCCCGGCTTGAAGTGCGCGTAGAGCGCGAAGCGCTTCTTTCCGAAATCGAGGACGACGTGGTTGCCCGCGACCGTCTCCAGCGTCACCGCTTCGGCCGTGCGCCCCGGCGTGTTCTCCGCGATCCCGTCCTTCGTCTCGACGACGACGCCGTCCGCGATCATAGATGCAGCCCTCGCGATCAGGGACACACGGTGAACGGCGCGACGCCGCGGACGGAGCCGGACTCGGGGAGGTTCGGGTTCGACGTCGTGAGGTCGAGCGAGACGGCGCCGTCCGCCGGCGTCGCGTGGACGAACTGCGCGGTGCCCTTCGCGATCGCGGCGGAGGAGAAGCTTTGCCGGAAGCTCGCGGTGATCGCGTCTTGCCGTGGATCGGGCACGTCGGTGCGGTACGACGAGCCGGGCGGGACCGGCCAGCGAGCCTGAAGCTCGATCTCGACGACGCGATCGTTGCCGCGCGGGATCATCTGCGACGCCTCCGCGCACGTCGCGGCGCGCTCGTAGATCTTGATCGTCGACTGCGTCACGTCGAAGCCGTCGCGATCGGTCGAGCACTCCCCCGTCCCGGTCAACGCGGACGAGCACTTGCGGAACGGCCGGTTCGGGCGAACGAGGAACGCGGAGCGCGCGACGAACGCCGCTCCGCCCATCGTCCCCGAGAGCGTCGCTTGCGGCGCCGCTCCTCCTTGCGGCGACGGCGCGGCTTGCATCGGAGCGCCGGGTGCCGGCGCGGGCGCGATCTGAACAGGCTGCGCCGCAGGCGGCGGCGGGTCGCTCGCGCACGCGACGAGCAAGCAGGCAAGCACGGGCACACGTGTCTTCATGAGGCGAGCGACGATACCAGCCGACCATGATGTCCGGGATCACCCATGGACCATGAGGATGGATCATCGATGCCTTGCGTCATCACCCCGCCGCGAGGCCCTTCGTCCCCCCACACCCTGTTAATTCAATGGGTTGGCGCTGGATCATACGACGGCCTCCTACCTGCACTTACAAGTCGGCATGGTCGCCAAGCGAACGGTCTGTCTCCTGGTTTCGTCTCTCGCTGCGCTCGGCGTGGCATGCACGGAGGCGAGCCCGCCGGACACCTCGAGCACCGAAGACCCCGTCGTCACGGACATCCTCTCGATGGACCGCAACGACGACGGGACGTACCGCGTTCGGTGCCTCGACTCCGCGACCGGTCAACCGTACGTCGAAGAGAGGGTCACCGGCGACGAGATCAGGAACGACGCCGTCTGCAAGCGCAGCCCGTCCGCCGCGACGCCGGCGGCGCGCGGCACGTTCACCTGCGCTGGCAACGCCGAGGTGATCGCGCAGTTCTTGGGCGCCGACGGCACGGAGAAGTCGTTCCGGATCGCGACCGGCAACTGGGACACCTGCCGCTCCGTCGCGGCGAAGCTCGCCGAGACGCGCGCCCTCATCAGCGGTACGAGCCTCATCGCCGTCTGCGGCGGCAACGCCGAGGTCATTCGCTACTCCGTCACCCCGAACGGCGACGTGCGCGCGCTCCAGAAGATCGCGACCGGCAACTGGGACACCTGCCGCGCGATGCAGAACGAGATCAACCAGGCGAGCGCGATCGGCGCGGGCGTGCGCGGCTCGTTCCTCTGCGGAGGGAACGCCGAGCTGATCGCTCACTTCTTGATCCCCGACGGCACGGAGAAGTCGTTCAAGATCGCGACCGGCAACTGGGACACCTGCCGCTCCGTCGCGGCGAAGCTCGGCGAGACGCGCGCCGTCATCAGCGGCACGAGCCTCATCGCCGTCTGCGGCGGCAACGCCGAGGTCATTCGCTACTCCGTCACTCCGAACGGCGACGTGCGCGAGCTCCAGAAGATCGCGACCGGCAACTGGGACACCTGCCGCGCGAAGCAGACCGAGATCAACCAGTCGAGCGCGAGCGGCACGGGCGTACGCGGCTCGTTCGCCTGCACCGGGAACGCCGAGGTGCTCGCGCAGTTCTTGGCCCCCGACGGCACGGAGAAGTCATTGAGCATCGCGACCGGCAACTGGGACACCTGCCGCTCCGTCGCGACGAAGCTCGGCGAGACCCGCGCCCTCATCAGCAGCACGAGCCTCATCGCCGTCTGCGGCGGCAACGCCGAGGTTCGCCGCTTCTCGATCACGCCGGCGGGAGAGGTCCGCGAGCTCGAGAAGATCGCGACCGGCAACTGGGACACCTGCCGCGCCAAGCAGGCCGAGATCAATCGCTGACGCGAAGCGTAGCCCGCGGCGCCGGGGGAAGTAGCCTTCCACCGCCGCGTGCTCCTACGATGGGGCCCCGTGAGCTCCATGAAGTCCTTCAAGGCGTCCCACGCCATGCTTCCGCGCAGCGTCCTCGTGCTGCTCGCCGTGCCCGAGGAGAGCCGCGGTCCGCTCACCGCCGAGCTCGTCGCCGCGGGGCACGTCGTCCGCAACTGGCAGCCCGACGAGCCGGTGCCGCCGCAGGCGGCCGTCGCGATCGTCGACGGCCTCGCCGGGATCGAAGCGGCGAGCCAAGCGCAGTGTCACCTCCTCGCGCTGCTCGACGCGAGCGAGACGAGCCGCTTCCTCGACTTCGTGCGCCTGCCCTCGGACTTCGTCCTCAAGCCCACGCGCCACGACGAGGTCGCCGCGCGCGTCACCCACCTCGCCGTCCAGCCGACGTGGCGCGAGCGCACGATGCATCGCCTCTTCGCCCTCGCGATCGAGCGCACGAGCGACGTCATCGAGGTGACCGATCCGCAGGCGCGCTTCCAGTACGTGAACCCGGCCTACGAGCGCACGCTCGGCATCCCCCGCAGCGAGGCGATCGGCAAGACGCCCGCCGAGCTCGTCCGCAGCGACTACCACCCGCCCGAGTTCTGGAAGAAGCTCGACGAGACGCTCCAGCGCGGCGAGACCTACCAAGGCACGCTCGTCTCGCGATCGCGCGCCGGACGCCAGGTCCACCTCGACACCACCATCACCCCGATCGCGGACCGGCGCGGGCGCTTCACCCACCACGTCGGCGTGAAGCGCGACATCACCGAGCGCCTCGAGCGCGCGGAGGCGATGCTGCAGGCGAACCGCGCGCTCGAGAAGGCGCGCGACGCCGCGCTCGCCGCGAGCCGCGCGAAGAGCGAGTTCCTCGCGAACATGAGCCACGAGCTGCGCACGCCGCTCAACGCGATCATCGGCTACAGCGAGATGCTGATGGACGACCTGGGCGACCCCACCTCCCAGATGCACGAGGACCTGAAGCGCATCCGCAGCGCGGGCGGGCACCTCCTCACCCTCATCGACGACGTCCTCGACATCTCGAAGATCGAGGCCGATCGCGTCGACATCCTGACCGAGAACATCGCCGTCTCCGATCTCGTCGGCAGCGTCGAGGAGACGATCCGGCCGCTCGCGGAGGCGAACAAGAACCAGTTCGTGGCGACGATCGAAGAAGGCGTCACCCTCGTGCGCGCCGACCGCACGCGCCTCCGCCAGGTCCTCTTCAACCTCGTGAGCAACGCGAACAAGTTCACGAAGGGCGGCACCGTCTCGCTCACCGCCCGCAGCATCGAGAAGGACGGCGCGCGCTGGGTCGAGCTCGACGTCACCGACACCGGCATCGGCATCACGAAGGAGCAGCAGGCGAAGCTCTTCCAGCCCTTCGTCCAGGCCGACTCGTCGACGACGCGCGAGTACGGCGGCACCGGCCTCGGCCTCGTCATCTGCAAGCGCCTCACCGAGATGATGGGCGGCTCGATCGAGCTCGAGAGCGAGAAGGGACGCGGCACCACGATCCGCGTCTGCATCCCGCCCGGGGACACGAAGCCGGACTCCGAAGCGCCGATGCGCGACGACGACGCCGGCCACGCGCCGGTGGTCCTCGTCATCGACGACGAAGAGAACGATCGCGAGCTCGTCGCGCGCGTCCTCGCGAAGCGCGGCTTCCACGTCGAGGTCGCCTCGAGCGGGCAGGCCGGGATCGAGCTCGCCGCGCGCCTCAAGCCCGCCGCGATCGTCCTCGACGTGAACATGCCGCGCATGAGCGGCTGGGACGTCCTCTCCGCGCTCAAGCTCTCGGAGAAGACGTCGTCGATCCCCGTCGTCATGCTCACGGTGATGCACCAGGAGGAGATCGGGCGCGCGCTCGGCGCGGTGGACTACCTGATCAAGCCGCTCCAGCCCCGCGCGCTCGTCGAGGTCCTGCGCCGCCACGTCCCGACCGACACCGGGCGCGTCCTCGTCGTCGAGGACGACGAGCCCACGCGCGAGCTGATGACGCGCACGCTCCGCTCCGCCGGCCACGTCGTCGTCGAGGCGGAGAACGGGAAGATCGCGCTCGATCGCCTCGCCGAGGCCGCCCCGCAGGTGATCGTGCTCGACCTCATGATGCCGGTCATGGACGGCATGATGTTCCTCCACCACCTCCGCGCGATGGAGGCGTACGCGAACGTCCCCGTCATCGTCGCGACCGCGCAGATCCTCACCGACGCCGACCGCGCCCAGCTCGCGGCGAGCGCGCAGCAGATCATCGAGAAGAAGGCGCACAGCCGCTCCGAGCTGCTCTCGCTCATCGCCGACGAGATCCGCGCGCGGATCGGAGAGGGCGCCCCGCTCTCGGAGTCAGAGGTAACGAGCGAGTAGGTACGAGACGAGCGTGGTCACGATCGCGAGGAGCGCGATGCGCTCCCACGTCGGGCGGTAGCGCGCGACGGCGGCGGGCTTCGCGGGCGCGGGCGCCGCGGGCGGGGGCGGCTCGAGCGGGACGACCGACTCCACCGTCGCGGCGGTGCCGGAGACGGCGACGGCCGGCTCGGGTGCGACGAGGAGCTTCTGCCCGACCTCGGTGTTCGCGACCGTCGCGGGCCCCACCGGCGGCGCGCGCTCGGAGCGCTCGATGCTGACGTGGAGGACGTCGTCGCTCGACGGCGGCCCGAGCGACACCTTCGCGAACTGATCGGTCCAGCGGCGCGCCCCGCGATCGGTCGCGAACGGGAGGAGCGCGCGGCCGAACGCCATCACCGACGAGTGCCGGCTCTCGCGCTCGGCCGCGAGCGCGCGCGAGACGACCGTGACGAGGGCGGGCTCGAGGCCGGGCTTCGCGTCGGCGAGCGGCGTGAACGTGCCCGCGAGGACGTTGCTCACGAGCTCGAGGAAGCTCTCACCGCTGTAGAGCGGTCGCCCGGTCAACATCTGGTAGAGGACGGCGGCGGCGGAGAACTGGTCCGCGCGCGCGTCGAGGTCCTTCTTCCCGAACGCCTGCTCGGGCGGCATGTACTGCGGCGTGCCGATGAGCGACGAGGTGACGGTGAGGTCGCTCTTGTCCTGCGTCGTGAGCTTCGCGATGCCGAAGTCGAGCACCTTCGGCTCGATCCCGCCGCGGTCGTCGGCCGAGAGCATGATGTTGCTCGGCTTCACGTCACGATGCACGACGCCCTTCTCGTGCGCGGCGTGGAGCGCGCTGAGGACCGGCAAGATGAGGTCCACCGCGCGCGACGGCGCGAGCGGCGCTTCCCGATCGATGAGATCGGCGAGCGACTCCCCGGCGAGGAGCTCCATCACGATGTACGGGACGTTCATCGGATCGCCGTCGGGCTGGCGCTTCCGTGTCTGCGACGCCGTCGCGGCGGGATCATCCGCGGCGTCCTTGAGCGGCGTGCTCGGCGGCGCGCTCGGACGCACCGACACGCTGCCGGAGTCGATCAAGCGGACGACGTTCGGGTGATTGAGCTCGCCGATCAGCTTGCTCTCGCGCTCGAAGCGCTCGAGGTGGACGCGATCGCTCCGCGCGCCGAGCACGTCGGGGCGGAGGTGCTTGAGCGCGACCTCCCGGTTCGTCGAGATCTGGCGCGCCTTGTAGACGACGGCGAAGCCGCCCTCGCCCCGCTTCTCGAGGATCTCGTAACGACCGCAGAGCACGGTGCCGGGCGCGATGCCGAACGTCACGTCGACCTTCGTCGCCGCGGCGGCGGCCGCCTTCGCCGCCTCCGCCTTCATCGCGAGGTGCGTCTCGAGGCGCGCGAGGAGGACCGGGAAGTCGATCGGCTTCGTGACGTAGTCGTTCGCGCCCTTCTTGAGCGCGTCGACGACGGAGGAGCTGTCGTCCTTCGCCGTCGCCATGATGACGGCGAGCTGCGTCTTCGCGTGCTTCTCGCGCAGCTTGGTGAGCACCTCGATGCCGCTCATGCCCGGCATCATGACGTCGAGGAGGATCGCGTCGTAGGTGACCTTCGCGCACGCCTCGAGCGCGGACGGACCGTCGGAGGCGATGTCGACCTGGTAGCCCTTGCTCTTGAGGCGGCGCGAGAGGAGGTTCGAGTTGTCGTCGTTGTCGTCGACGACGAGCAAGCGCATCGGCTGCGACGGGGGCTTCCCCGACGACGGCTTCGACGACGACACGACGGGCTCGCTCATGGCCCTCTTCACGCCCCCTTCGCCGGTGGCTGGGGCATCGCGGAGCCGCCGTGCGGCTGGGCGAGGAGGGCCGTCATCTTGGTGATGAGCCGCTCGATGTCGACCGGCTTGGTGTCGAAGTCGTCGCAACCCGCCTCGGTCGCCTTCCGCCGATCCTCGGCCATCGCGTGCGCGGTGAGCGCGATGATGCGCATCGTCGCGCAGCTCGCGTCCGCGCGGAGCTGCCGCGTCGCCTCCCACCCGTCGATCTCGGGGAGGCTCATGTCCATGAGCACGAGGTCGGGCTTCTCCGCGCGCGCCTTCGCGACGCCTTCGGTCCCCGTCGTCGCGAGGATCACCTCGAACCCTCGCCGCGACAGCCGCCGCGCAAGCATGTCACGGTTCATCTCGTTGTCTTCGACGAGCAGGATCCTGGGAGGCATGCGGTAGCCCGACCAAAGAGGTTACGACACCCGGCGCGGAAGCGCTCGCCGTCGAGCATCGCGGCTTCCTCGTACCGTCGTCCTACCTTGGCGCACGAGGTGCACTATCGCGCCGCGCCGCCCCGACCGTTCGCGGCGCGTTCCGGACCGGCCGGGGATCTCCGCGTTGCCGTGCTCGCGCGCCACGTCATGTTCATCCTCATGAACCGTTCGTCCGTTGGTATCGACGCCCTCGCGATCGCCGCGCCCCGCACCTTCCTCGAGCTGACCGATCTCGCCGCGGCGCGCGGCGTCGCCCCCGAGAAGTACACGAAGGGCCTCGGCGCCGTTCGGATGGCGATCGCGGATCGGCACGAAGATCCGGTGACCCTCGCCGCCGACGCGGCGCTCCGCATGTTCGCGCGGAGCGGCGCGGATCCGGCGCGCGTCGGGTTCTGCGCGGTGGGCACGGAGACGGCGGTCGACCACTCGAAGCCGGTCGCCTCGTACGTGCACGGTCTCCTCGGGCTGCCGCGCGCGGCGCGGGTCTACGACGCGAAGCACGCGTGCTTCGGGGGGACCGCGGCGCTCCTCGCCGCGTGCGAGTGGATCGCGAGCGGCGCGGCGAAGGGACGGACCGCGCTCGTCGTCTGCTCCGACATCGCGCGCTACGCCCTCGGCTCGCCGGGGGAGCCGACCCAAGGCGCCGGCGCGGTCGCGATGCTCGTCTCCGAGAGCCCGCGCCTGCTCGAGATCGAGATCGGCAACACCGGGAGCTACGCGCGCGACGTGCACGACTTCTGGCGCCCGCTGAACCGGCGCGACGCGCTCGTCGACGGACACTTCTCCGTCTCCTGCTACCTCGACGCGCTCGCGGGAGCGTACGGCGCGTTCGCGACGGAGGACCGCGGCGCGCCGCTCGCCCGCTGCGCGTATCACGTGCCGTACGTGAAGATGGCGATGAAGGCGGACCGCCATCGCGCCGCGATCGAGGGCCTGAGCGAGGAGGAGGCGGAGCGGCGCTTCGCGCGCGAGGTGCGCCCGTCGCTCGCGTTCGCGGCCGAGGTCGGCAACGTCTACACCGGCTCGCTCTACATGGCCGTCGCGTCGCTCCTCTCCGCGGAGGCGGACGCGCTCGAAGGCGAACGCGTCGGCCTCTTCAGCTACGGCTCGGGGTGCGTCGCCGAGTTCTTCGCCGCGCGCGTCGCGCGAGGAGCCGGCGCGTTGGTCCGCGCGCTCGATCTCGGCGCCCCGCTCCGCGATCGCGTGCGCCTCTCGATCGAGCAGTACGAGGCGATCCGCCGAGCGGAGAGCGACGAGGTCGTGGTCGGCGATAGGGACGTGAACCTCGGTGAGCGCGCGGTGTTCCTGGGGATCGATTCTGCGGAGCGGCGAGCTTACTCGGTCAACGTCGAGGGCTTTGCCCCCGACGCCTCCTCGGGTCGCTTCGCTGCGTGACGTCACCGGGTCTCACTCCGCGGTGATGACGACGTCGTCGATCCAGACCGTCGCGCTGGTGGTCTGGTAGAGGAGCGCGGCGCCGAGCTCGATCGTCGCGGTGGTCGGCCGCGGCCACGCATAGGGGAGCTCGACGTTCGAGAGGTACGTGACGCCGTCGACGCGAGCGTCGATCCGAGAGGTCGTCGTCGTCAGCTTGATGACGACGTGGTGCCAGACGTTCTGCGTGAGCGCGCCGCGTCTCGGCTCGAAGATGTTGCCGTACTCCTGAAAGTACGACTGCTGCGTCGAGACGAAGAAGAAGAAGTCCTCCCCCGGCGGATCCGGCGGCGTGATCCGGAACGGCGAGACGACGCTGCCGCCGGCGCTGGGGAGGCCGTCGAAGCGAACCCAGAAGTCGACCGTCAGCGACGTGTTCACGACCACGTTCTTCCGCACGATCGCCGGATTGCCCATCGTGCTCACCGCGCGCAGCGAACGCGGCGACGAGTGGGCCGGCGGCGCGTTCACGAGAAGGACCGACGCCCCCAAACCGAGCGCCGGCGGCTCCCATCCTGCCGGCACGCTCGCGTCGGCCGGATCGTCGAAGTCCGCGCAGAACGTCGCGGTCGAGCCGGTGCAGAACGTCGTCGGCCCCGTCGCGTCGCGGACGTCCGGCTCCGCGTCGCGGACGTCGGCTCCCGCGTCGCGGACGTCCGGCTCCGCGTCGCGGACGGAGGGCGCCGCGGTGTCGCCGTCGAACGCGTCCGGCGACGCCGGCGCGTCGGGGAGCGAAGCCGCCGCGGCGTCGTCCTCCCCCGCGTCGATCGCGTCCGGCGACGCGCCGACGATCGAGAGCCCGCACGCCATCGTGGAAGCCACCGCGACGACGACGACGCCCCGCACCCTCCTCATCCGACGCAGCGTAGCGCAAGAGCCGCGCGCATATCGTTCGCTATAGTGAAGCCAACTTCACGCAATCAACACCACACCTCGTTGCATCCGCTACGATCGTTGCGCACTTCGTTAAACAAGATATATATCCATTATAATGACAGGCCGATCGCCGACGACGAGGAGCGCGCTCGGCGCGTGGTTCATGCGCGTGCATGGGCCGACCTGGATCGTGGCCGTGACGATCTACGGCTCTTGGATCGGGCTCACGCTCGCCCACGCTCGCGTGCCGCTGCCGATGCTCGCCGTCCTCGGCGGCGTCGTGATCGCGTGGCACGGCTCGCTCCAGCACGAGACCATCCACGGCCATCCGTCGGGGCCGCGCTGGCTCGGCCGGGCGCTCGGCGCGCCGCCGCTCTCGCTCTGGCTGCCGTACGAGATCTATCGCGACACGCATCGACGGCATCACGCGACGCACCGGCTCGCGGATCCCGCTCACGATCCCGAAGCTCCGACGGAGCAGAGCGCGCTCGGTCGCCTCGTCCTCGGGCCACCGCGGACGATCGGGGCGTTCCTCTGGAGCGAGCTCGGCGCCGTCGTCCGGGGAGAGCCGGGGCACCGGAGGGCGTGGGCCCTCCACGCCCTCGCCGTCGCCCTCGTGCTCCTCTGGCTCGTCGTCGTGGCGCGTCTCCCCTTGTGGAAGTACGTGCTCGCCTTCGTCTATCCCGGCGCGTCGCTCACGCTGCTGCGTTCCTTCGCCGAGCATCGCGCCGACGTCGTGCCCGAGCGGCGAACGACCGTCGTCGAAGCCGGCCTGTTCTTCCGCCTGCTCTTCTTGAACAACAACCTCCACGTCGCGCACCACGCCGCGCCGCGCGCGCCCTGGTTCGAGCTCCCCCGCCTCTGGGCGGAGCAGCGAGCCTCGGTCGCCGCCCGCGCGCCGGACCTGATCCACGCGGGATACTCGGCGATCGTCCGAGCGCGGCTGCTGCGACGGACGGACGAGGCGGCCTGATGGCGGAGCGGCTCGCGAGCCTCGCGATGTACGACGGCGGAGAGCTCGCCGCCGCGAACGACGTGCTCTGGAGCGCCGTCGCGCGCCGGCTCGAGCGCCTCGGCATGCGCGAGGTCCCGCGCCGGCTCGAGCGCGATCGCGCGCTCGACGACGTCTGGTCGAGCGATCGCCTCCTGTTGGGGCAGACCTGCGGCTACCCGTTCGCCGCTCGCTTCCGCGGGCGGCTGCGTCTGATCGCGACCCCGCGATACTCCGCGCCCGGCTGCACCGAGAGCGGGCATCGGACCTTCGTCGTCGTCCACGCCCGCTCCACCGCGCGGAGCCTCTCCGCGCTCCGCGGGACCCGCGCCGTGATCAACGACGTCGAGTCGATGACGGGGCGGCACCTGCTCGGGGACGCGATCGCCGCCGCGGGCGGCGCACGCGGCTTCTTCGCGAGCGTCGAGGTGAGCGGGAGTCACGCGCGCAGCCTCGCGTCGGTCGCCGCGTGCGCGGCCGACGTCGCGGCGATCGACTGCGTCTCCTTCGCTCACCTCGCGCGCGCGGCCCCGGAGATGGTCGCCGAGACGCGGATCATCCACCGTACGCGGCGAACGCCGGCGCTGCCCTTCGTCATCTCTTCCGCGTGCGGCGACGTCGCCTCGTCACTCGTCACGCGCGCCCTCGTCGACGCCCTCGCCGACCCGTCCACCGCCGACGCCCGCCGCGCCCTCATGCTCGTCGGCGTGAAGCGCCTCGCCCCGAGCGCCTACGACGGCACGCTCGCCGTCGCCGCGAACGCCGACCGAGTCTTCGACGCCTAAGGGCACGTGATCGTCTGGCGGAGCGTGACGGTGCGGACGAGGCTGTTCGGAGCGAAGGTGAAGTTGACGGTCTCGGCGATGTCGTCGAGCGAGTCCGGGGCCGCCGGCACCGGCTTCGGGGTGACGGTGATCGTCGCGTTGGCCTGTATCGATCCGCTCGCGGGCGCGACGGTGAAGCTCGCCGGCGTGTCGGACGAGTAGGTCGTGGCCGCGCCCGTGTTCGAGAGCGAGAACGTCTTCGCCGCCGCCTGCTGCCCGCACTTCGTCGGGCCGAACGTGACCTCGTCCGGCCCGTCGAACGCGTTCGCCGTCACGCTGTAGAGCTGGAACTGCGTGATCTGGGCCGGCTCGTACCTCGACGAGAAGCAGCGCGCCTTGACGTTGCGGTTGATGACGGTGGCCCCGATGCTGATCGCGCCCGGCGTGTAGAGCGTGCTCGACGCCGTCGGCTCGCTCGCGTCGGTCGTGAACCGGACCTCCGCGCCCGGCGTCTTGCACGAGAGCTTGACGTCGATCGTGTGGCCGTAGTTCCCGCCGAGCGGGCTGAAGGTGACGTTCGACACGCGCGGCCGCGTCACCGTGACGGCGTAGCGGGCCGTCTTCGTGCCGTCCCCCGAGGTCACGGTGTACGTGACGGGGCTCGTGAAGTTCTGCGCCGTGCCGGCCGGAGGATCGATCGTCTTTCCGATCCACTGGATCTCGGGGGTGAGGTTCGTCAGATCGGCGCCGGTCTCGAGCTTCACGTCGATGGACTCCGTCAAGGTCGAGACCATCCCCTCCACGCCGTTGATCTTGAACGATCGGATCTCCGCCGCGTCGGCGTCGACGATGACCGCGGTCACCGTGTAGTCGCGCGTCGAGCCGTCGTAGGCGGTGACGGTATACGTGACCGGGTTCGTGAAGTCTTGCGGCTGGAGGCTGGCGGGGCTGATGCTCTTTCCGACGAAGGCGATCGTCGGGACGAGGTTCTTGAGGTCGGGGGTGGCGCCGTACGGGAACTCGAGGTCGATCTCGTCGGCGCCGAAGGTGTAGAGCGTGACGGCGCCGGGGACGACGAACGACTCGATCCGCTTCGTGTCCGGCAGCGCGATCGACACGTGCACGGTGTAGACGCGCTCGCTGCCGTCCGCGGCGGTGACCGTGTACAGGACCTTCTTGTCGAAGTCCTGCGCCACGGACGGGTCGGGCTCGATCTTCGCGCCGCTCCACTTGATCGTCGGCACGAGCCCTTTGTCGTTCGTCCCCGGCGGGAGCGACACGAAGATGTCGCTCCCCGCGATCGTGCCCGTGACGCCGGCGACGGCGAAGGACAGGATCTCCTTCGCCCCCGGACCGGCGGGCACGCTCGATCCGTCGAGCGGCACGATCGGGAGCGCCGCGTCGCGCCCCGCGACCTGGTCGTAGGGCGGCAAGGTGTCGACGTCGACGATCGACGAGCCGCACAGGCCCGTCGCCGGCTGACAGCTCTCGCGCGGGAGCGGGCACGTCGAGACGTAGCGGCCGCTCGGATCGACCTCCACCTGGTACGCGCACGCCGCGGAGAGGACCATCGTCAGCGCGAGCACGCGATCGGAGGGGACGCGCACCTCGGCCTCCCGCAGCACGATCGGCGTGTCGCCCGCCGCGTCGATCTTGCGCCCGATCACGCGGACGAGGGCGTTCTGGCTCGGCGCGGTGCCCGCCGCGATCGTGATCGTCGCCGGCAGCGTGGCGTCGGCCGGCATCCGGTAGTCCTTCGCGATCAGCGGCTCGCCGAACGTCCCCGGCGTGACCTCCTGGCTTATCTCGACGCGGAACGCGTTCATGTCCTCGATCGAGAGATCGGTCGTGATGATGACGACGAGCCCGCCCTCGTTCGTCGTGCTGCCGCCGCAGGCGAAGAACCCGAGCGTCACGGTGAGCAAGAGCACGAGGAGAAAGACGAAGCGCTTCAGCATCTCTCTTCTCCTCCCTCAGCGAAAGGTCGCCATCCGGACGCCGCCGAGCGTGCCTTGCGGCGGCGGCACTTGCTTGTCGTCGGACGAGAACAGGAAGACGCCGCCGACGACGAGCGCCGCGACGACGACGACGGCCGCGCCGCCGACGACCCACGGCACGATCGATCGCTTCTCCGGCTCGAGCGTGACGTCGAGCGTCTCGGTCGCGCCGCTCTTCACCTCGACCGTCCTCGTCGACGTGATCTTGCCGCTCTCGGAGACCTTCACCTCGTGGCTGCCGGCCGAGACCGCGCCGTCGAAGCGGCCGATCGCGGTCGGCTTGCCGTCGATCGTGATCGCGGCGCCGCTGCCGCTCACGACGACGAGGCGACCCGTCGCGCCCTCCGCCTTCGGCGCCTCACCGAACTGGATGAGGACCTGGCGGTTCTTCTCGCCCTCGCGCAAGACGAGCTTCTCCGTCTGCGGCGGAGAGCCGGCGAGGACGAACGTGAACGTGTGCTCGCCCGGGTCGACGCTGATCGGCTTGCCGTCGACCTCCTTCGCGAGCGACTCGCCGTCCATCGACACGCTCACCGCGGTCGTGTCCTGCGCGCCGTCACGAGCGGTGAACGTGATGGTGGGGATCGCGGCCTCGAGCTCGGTGACGCGCAGGTTGCAGTCGTCGCGCACGAGGCGCGGACACGCCGCGTTCGTGCACTTGAGGAACGACGCGCGAGCAGCGCGCAGCGAGCCGCGCTTCTTCAGCGCGTCGCCCTCTTCGTTCGCGGAGATGCACTGCGCCTTCGTCGGGTTGGCCGCGCGGGCCGACCGGCCGACGAGCAGGATCGTGGCGACGACGACGACGAGCGCGAGCAGCTTCTTCAATTGAGACACTCCGGCTTCCAGCGCTTGTTCCCCTTCGCGTCGTAGGTGTAAGGCACGTTGCAGTCGGGTTGGGCGGCCGCCGGGGCGGGGCGCGGGCGCGGCGGAGCAGGGCGCGCCGACACCGCCGGCTTCGGCGCGAGCGATGGCGCCGGGGTCGGCGCGGACGCGCTCGCGATCGCGGTCGGGGTCTCGACCGGCGCGGCGGGGGGAGGCGGCGGGGTCGCGACCGCGACGCTCGGCGACGCGACGGCGTCGTGCGCGGAGGGCGCCGGCGAGAGCTTCGGAACGACGACGAAGATGACGACGATCGTCGTGAGCACCGCGACCGCCGCGACGAGCGCGATGACGAGCGCGTGGCTCGTGGCCGGAGGCGGGAGCGTCACCACCGGCGCGGGCATGCTGTCGCCCGCGGCCCACGCCTTGCCGGTCGTCATCATGCCGATCGGACCGGTCCGCGGCGTGATGACGGCGATGGGCAGCGACGGGCCGGTGGGATCCATCGGCATCGTCCGCGCGCTCTCCGCGGCGGTCGGCGGCTTCGACGCGCGCGGGACGCCGGCGGCGCGGTAGACGCCGAAGATGCGCTCGGCCGAGGCGCGGCCCGCGAGCGACGCGAAGGAGTGGAGCTCCATCGCGAGCGCGGCGACGTCGGGGTAGCGGTGCGCCGGCTCCTTCTGGAGGCATCGCTCGATCGCGGCTTCGAGGCCGGGCGGGACGTCGGGGCGGAGCGTGCGGACGGGGACCGGCGGGTCCTGGAGGATCGTCGCGCAGAGCTCGGGCAGCGTCGTCCCGCTGAACGGCGGCGCGCCGGTCAGGAGCTCGTGGATGATCACGCCGAGCGCCCAGATGTCGGTGCGCGCGTCGACGTCGCGGAGCGAGCGCATCTGCTCCGGGGCCATGTAGAGCGGCGATCCGAGGACGGCGGAGTTGGTCTTCGTGACGCCGAGGTCCGCGCCGCCTTCGCCGGTGACCTTCGAGATGCCGAAGTCGAGCACCTTCACGAGCGGCGTCTGATCGGCGCGGCGAGCGATGAAGAGGTTCGCCGGCTTGAGGTCGCGATGGACCATCCCCTGGACGTGCGCCTCGGCGAGCGCCTCGCAGGCCTGGAGGACGAAGTCGACCGCGTCCGAGACGGACTGCGGGCCCTGGTTTCGGAGGAAGGCGTCGAGGTCGGTCCCCGCCAGGTACTCCATGACCATGAACGGCGCGCCGTTCTCGAGCTCGCCCACGTCGAGGATGCGAACGACGTGCTCGCTCCGGATCTTGCGCGCGGCCTTGGCTTCGCGCTGGAAGCGCGCGACGAGCTCGCTCTCCTTCGCGAGGTGCGCATGGAGAAACTTCACCGCGACCGGCTCGTCGATCTGCAGGTGCGTGGCCGCGACCACCACCCCCATCCCGCCCTCGCCCAGGATCTTGTCGACCCGGTACTTCCCGGCGAGGACCGATCCGACGACCGTCATGACCGCCGATTCTAGCCGGAGTCGACCGGACGCATCTTCCGATCATCTCTGGATCGCGGAAGGCCCCATCGATCTGAAATGACGAGCAAAGTGCGGGTGCGCTGCTGGCGGAGTTTTCTGCTCATGCTTTGCTGAAGGGGCCGTGATGGCGCTCGCGACGAGAGGTCGCCGAGCGTGACGTCGCGTGCGGAGGGAGACGGGATGCAAGCGAGGACCACCGCTGTGCGGTTCGTGGTGCGTGCACGGCTCGGAGCCGCGTTGGGGGCGAGCGTCGCCGCCGGCGCGCTCTTCGCGTGCAGCAGTGACGAGGCGAGGCACGCGCCCGCGCCGGCGCCCGCGCCGGGGGAGGTTCGCGCGGAGGCGCCCGCGCGCGAGACGCCTGCGCGCGAGACGCCCGCGAGCGAGACGCCCGACAACGGGCGCGCCGGTGTCTGTGGCGAGGGTGATGACGCGGTGCTCGACGTGCTGTGCGGCGACGCGAAGCCGACGAGCCTCCTCGAGCTTCGCGAGCGGCTCGGCCTCGTCGGCGAGGATCGCTCGCACCTCCTTGGAGCGATCGCGAGCACGACGTCGCTCGCCGTGCGCACCGTGTCCGAGGCGAACCCGCGCGTGATCTTCTATGGCTCGGATGCGCGCTCACGCTCCGTCTACCTCGCCTTCGCGCGCGGCGCCGCCGTCGTCGAGCTCGCCGCCGCCGATCGCCGGACCGGAGAGCTCACCTTCTACCTCGTCCGCTTCGAGCCGCGCTCGGGTCCCGACTCGCTGTTCCTCCCGGCGATGGAGAGCGACTGGACCAACGTCACCTTCGCGCGCGACGAGGACCTCGAAGACACGGCGTCCGACTGCCTCGGTTGCCACCGCCCCGACGGACCCGGCACCAAGAAGCGCGTGATCTTCCGCGAAGACGAGCAGCCCTGGCTGCACTGGATCGGCGACAAGACCTACGCGTCGAGCGCGGGGTCCTGTACCCCGGAAGACTGCCCTTCGCGCGACTACGATCCTCGTGCCATGCGCGACCCCGGCGTCGCGGTCGCGGAGGCGTTCGCGAGCGTGCACCCTCTCGACGAGACGTACGCGTCGGTCCCCGTCCGCGAGTTGATCACACACCGGTACTACGGGCTCCACAACTTGCTCGAGCAAGACGGATTGAGCCGCGACGCGGGCGACTTCTTTCGCACGGCGACCGTCGTCGAGGAGGTGAACGCGTCGGCGCCGGGACAACCCTTCCTCAACGTGCCGATCGGCGTGAGCCCGACCTGGGACGCCAACCGCGCCGCGTCTCTGCGCGAGCGCGCGGTGCTGCCGTTCCCGTACCACGACGCGAAGGCGAGCGATCCCGCGCGGCTCGCGGACTACGCCGAGAAGTACCGCGCGATCGTCGCCGGAGAGGCGAGCGCGGCGACGCTGCCCTCCGCGCGCGAGCTGCTCCTCCCCGAGGCGCGCCGCGCGCTCCTCGTCGAGATGGAACCGGACCTGTCGGGCGACGAGGTCCTCGCTCGCGCCTGCTCGCAGTGCCACAACGAGGGCGTCCGCTCGGGCCTCCGCCGCAGCGGCTTCGACGCGAGGCACCCCGACCGCGCGAGCCGCGCGATGAAGGACGCCGCGATCGCGCGGATGCGCCTGCCGGCCGACGATCCGAGCCACATGCCTCCGGCCGTGTTCCGCGATCTCGACGACGCCTCGCGCGACGCCGCCATCGCGCGGCTCGAACGCTAGCGCGCGACGCGCACCTCGTCGTCGCAGCCGGTGACCCTCGCGACCGCGTCGAAGGTCCATTGCTTGGAGAGCCAACGCTCAGGCGCACGTTCCTCGTCCCGGAAGCGTCACGGCGACGGCATCGGAACGCCGAGCGTCTCTGCGAAGGCGCGGAAGGAGGGCGCGACGACGCGGTCGCCGAGCAGCACCGAGCCGTAGCGCTCGCCCGGCGCGGCCTCCTGCACGAGCGGATCGCCGTCGGCCGTGCGCGCGACGACGACGTTCGCTCCGACGGTGTCGGGATCGCCGCGGTCCTTCAAGCCGAGGACGCGCGCCACTACGACGCCGGCGGGGTGCGTGAACGGACCTTCGTGCCCCTCGACGTGGGCGCGGAGGTAGCGCACGTAGTCGATGAGCGGCGACGCGTACACCTCGTGGCCGTACGCCCATTTGTGGAGGCGCTCGAAGAAGCGCTCCTCCGCCGCCCGTTCTTTCTCGCGCTCGGCGTCGGCGGGGGGCGTTCCGCCGAGCTTCGTGATGGCGCTCGCGACGTAGCGCTCCAGGCGCAGGGCCTCGTAATGCATGTAAGGCGCATGCGACTCGTTCTCGCGCGCGATGTCGGCGAGGACGGGCAGCGCGCGTTCGTCGCCGTGATCGCCGAGCCAGAGGACCACGTTGTAGCGGTAGATCGTCGTCGGATCCGCGGCGAGGGCGAGGACCGCGTCGAAGCCGCCCTCGGCGTACATGCGATCGAGGAGGAAGCGATACGCAGGGCGCGGCGGAGGAAGGTCCGGGAACGTGCGCGCGGCCTCGTCGCGTTCGATCGGCTCGTCGACGTACGCGAGCCAACGGAGGCCGGCGCCGTCGGCGGTCGCTCCGGCGCGGAGCGCGCGGAGGACGCCGATCTTCAAGCGCTGGCGCACCGCCTCGTGGTCGCCGGCGCCCCAGTCCGCGAGCGTCGCCGGCGTCAGCAGCGGGACGAGCTCGCGCACGAGGACGTCGAGCCCCGCCTCGATCCCGAGGCGCTTCCACGCCGCGGCGGCGTGGAGGTACGCCGGCACGTTGGAGGTCACGTCCCGCTCCTGGCGCTCGCGCGCGAGGACGTCGCGCGCGATCTCCTGGATGCGCGGCAAGCTCGAGGGGAAGCGGACGGCGAGCTCGCTGAGGCAATGCAGGACGAAGGCGCCCTGCGACACGCCGAACGCCGCGGCGATCGGCTCGACGAGGTCCTCGGCGGCGTGCGCCGCGAGCGCGTCCGTCACCGTCCTCATCAGGGCATGCTCGCCGCCGGTGACGCCGACCGGCACCTTCGCGAGACGATGCGCGAGGCCGCGGAGCGCCTCCGGCGTCGCGATGCGCGCGAGCGCCTCGTTCACCGCAAAGGCGAGCTCGTCGTCGTCGGCGAGCTCCTCGAGGTCGAAGCCGTTCGCGGCGTACTCCGCGCGCGCGGCGGCGACCTCAGGCTCGAGCTTCGCTTCGTCCTCGGGCGGAGCGAGGAAGGCGAGGAGCTTCGGCACGCACGACGCGGCGCGCGCGGCGCCGAGCACGCGCGCGATCGCGGTGCGTTTCCACGTGTAGCGCTCCTCTTCGCCGAGGAGCGGCTCGAGCGCCGCGACGATGCGCTCGCGATCGACGGTCTGCCGAAGCGCGAGCGACGCGAGCGGATACGACACGTCGAAGCCCCACGTCGACGGCGCGGACGGCTCCGGCATCGCCGGGACGAGCGCCGTCTCGTCGTCTTCGTCCTCTTCGTCGTCCTCCTCGTCTTCCTCCTCCTCCTCGTCTTCGTCCTCTTCCTCTTCCTCGGGCTCCTCCGCCTCGGGATCGCGGACGAGCGCGCCGACGAGGAGCGGGACGAGGTCGAGGTGTCCGTGCTCGCCGAAGCACTCGCAGGCCTCGTCGCGCTTGAAGTCGAAGCGGGAGCCGTCGTGGGAGTAGCCACCGCCGAGGACGTAGTCGATGCAATCGAACCCGACGCCGAGGGAGGGATCGGCGCGGAGCTCGCGCGCGATCGCGTCGTGGTAGGGCGCGTCGGCGAGGTTCTTCCACGCGAGGTCGACGAGGCCGGCGCGCCCGCGGGCCTCCTTCTCGCGCGCGACGAGCTCCGCGATCTCGACGGCGCGCGCGGCCGCGGCGGCGCGGGCGGCCGCTCTCTCGGCGGCGCGTTCTTCCGCGCGTTGCGGATCGAGGTCGAGGGCGCGAATGGCGGCGAGGCGCGCGGGCCAGTCCTCGAATTCACCGAGCTTGGTGCGTCCGGCGCGCAGCTCGTCGATGAGCGCCACCGCGTCGCGCACGATGCGAGCGCGGTGCGCGCGGCCGATCGGGGCGAACCGCGCGTAGAGGTCCTCGTTGCCGAAGAGGTAGAAGCGCCAGAGGAGGTAGAGCGCGAGCGACATCTCGCGCGGCGCGCGGTCCACCATCTGCTCGAGGAGCTCGCCCTCGAGCAGCGGGTTGCCCTTCGCTGCCTCCGGGACGTCGGAGACGTCTTCGTAGCTCTCCTGCGCGAGCGCGATGCGGATCCATGCGCTGCGCGCGGCGGCGATCATGCCGCGGGGCAGCTCGGGCTGGTAGTGACCGCTCCGCGACCAGGTCGGCGGGAGCGGGAACTTGTCGCTCGTGAAGTGCCAGGTCGGGCGCACGTTCGGGCGGACGCGCTCGAGCGCCGCGAGGAACGCGCGCTCGGAGAGCTTCTCGCGCTCGAACGCCTCGAACAGCGCGCACATGAAGAAGAGCGACGAGAGGTCCTTCGCGACGATCATGTCGTACGCGTTGGTCTCGTGGTCGAAGCCGACGACCTCGCCGCGCTCGAGGTCGAGCATGTAGTGATCGCCGTTGCCCTGCGAGCCGATGTCGAGCAGGCCCGCGAGCGCGCGCTGCACCGTCTGGTTGTCTCCGTCGTCGATCGCGGCCTCGAAGAGGTTCGAGTCGCCGCCGCCGGGCCAGAAGCCGGCCGGATCGCGCTGACGGAAGTAGACGGTCCACTCGAAGAGCGCGGAGTCCATCTTCGGGTGCTTCTCCCAGAGCGCGAAGAACGCCTTCAGCTGCTCCGACGGCTCGACGCCGTAGATCTCCGCGTAGCGCGCGAGATCGGCGGGGCTCCCCGAGAGAACGAGCTCGTCTTCCTCCTCGTCCTCGTCCTCGTCGTCTTCGTCGCCCTCGTCTTCGTTCTCGTCCTCGTCGTCTTCCTCCTCCTCTTCTTCCTCTTCCTCCTCTTCTTCCTCTTCCTCCTCCTTGACCTCGACGAGGCGTGCGAGCACCTCGTCGGCGCCTTCGGTGAGGAAGGTCGAGGGGTCGGCGGCGAGGAAGAGCGCGTCGAGCTCGCCTTCCTTCGCGGCGAGGACGTCCTCCGCGCCCTCCCACGGGCCGCGACCGTCGGTGGCGACGCGCACGAGGAAGCCGTTGTTACCGGTGACGATCACGCCGCCGGCGCCGTCCGCGACGGCGCACGTGAAGTTGCGACGACCGACGAGCTTGCCGTAGTCGAGGTCGGACCCGTCGGCGTTCGCGAGGGGCACGCTGCGGAAGGTACGCCCGTCGTCACTCGAGACGCGCAGCGCACCGTCGCCGTTGTTCCCGACGAGGAGGATGTGCTCCTTGGCCCCGCGCTTGCTGCCATACGTCCGCCCAGGCGCGTGCCTCGATCCGCTCGCGCCCGCCCCGAGCGAGGCCCGCTCGCCGCCCGGCTCGAACGGGAGCAGCGCGATGTAGTTGCGCGTGTCGAGGTCGTCGAACGTCGGACCGGCGAGCTTTTCCCACGCGCCGCCCTCTGCGCGCCGGTAGGCGATGCCTTCGTTGCCGGCCGTGATGAGCGTCCCCTTGCTCGTGCGCACGAGCGCGTTGAGCGAGCCGTCGGCGTCGAGCTCGAGCACGAGCCCGTCCTTCGTGAGGCGCCAGAGCTTTCGCTCGAGGACGAAGAGCGTGCCGTCCACGACGACGACCCACGCGGCGCCCTCCGCGTTCGGCGGCGACACGTCGTTCCACGCTCCGCTGTCGCCGCGAAGCACGGTGCCCTCGTCGGTCGCGATCCAGAGCTCGCCGTCGTGACGCGCGACGGAGATGATGCGGCCTTTCGCCGGGAGCTTCTCGGACGTCCACGTCTCGCCGCGATCGGGCGAACGATACAGATGCCCCTCCTCACCGCCCGCGACGAGCGCGTCACCGTCGGCGACGAGCCCTTGGAGGAAGCTGTTCGCCGAGACCGTCCGCACGTGCAGGCGCTCGATCGCCTTCGCGCGCACGAGCTGCGTCTCGCCGAAGTCCCCCGCGAGCCCGAGGATGTCCGTCCCCGAGACGACGAGGTTGTCGGGCCCGTTGACGCGTGGGTTGGGAGCGCCAAAGAGCATCGCACGAAGAGTCATGGCCGCGACTCTACCGCCCCACGAGCCACGCCGGCCGAAGATCGCTCGGGGGCCACGTGGTGCAAGGCATTCCGGCGCGCGTACGAGCATGGCCTCCCCGACCGGCCATGCCCTCATTGCGCCGGCCCGTCGATCGCCCTTGGTCGAACGTTCAAAGCTCCTCCTCGCGCCGACGCGAAGCAGTGGGACAAAGTTCGATATCTCGTCGAGAACGGTCTCCGGTTTCAAACCATCTACGACGGAAAGAAGACCGCTTCGTATCCCAAAGACATGGCGGAGGCCCGCGTCTTCGTCGCGCGATATGCAGGCCGCGGGCCTCGTCGAAATGTCGAGCCCGAGGATGGCGGAGTGGTCGAGCGCGCGTTACGCGCCGTCGCGCGCCGGTCGAGAGCGGCGATGACCCCGTTGCCGAGAGACGCTTCGCAGAAGCTCTGGACCGCGCTGATCGATGACGACAAGCGCCACTTCATGCTGCTCGACCCGGGCTCCTGGCCCGCACGCGCGTTCGCCTCGGCTCGTCGCATCTCGTCCTTCCCGGCGAACCTGCTCCTCTATGACGCGTGGGTCGTCTTCTGGTCGCGAAGCGCCGCCGCGATCGTGAAGGGACCTGCGCTCGGCGACCTCGCCTCGGAGATACTGATGCACGACGACGAGGGCGTCATCGCGCTCAACACGAACACCTACGAGGTGCTCTTCTCCGTCGGCGGTCATGGAACATGGATGTTGGGCCGGCGAGACTAGCGCGCGCCGACGATCTCGGTCGTGGGGATGACGCGGAGCGGTACCGTGCGCACGAGGTTGTGGTCGCGCTTCGGCCAGTCGCCGTGGAGCCGGACCTCGTAGTCGCCGGGCTGCGACGGAGCCTGGAGCTGCATCCCCTCGGCGCTCCGCGGCACGCTCCGGTAGTCGCTCCGGTACTCCGTGGGCGCTCCGACGGGAGCGATGACAA
This sequence comes from Labilithrix sp., assembly GCA_019637155.1. Lineage (NCBI taxonomy): Bacteria > Pseudomonadati > Myxococcota > Polyangiales > Labilitrichaceae > Labilithrix > Labilithrix sp. The sequence goes on from JAHBWE010000007.1 coordinate 349,009, forward strand.
TCCAGTACTGGTCGACCGCGCGTCCGTTGATCGGCCGGTCGAAGCGGGCCCACACCGTCGTGTCGGCGACGACCGGGTTCGGCTCGACCGTCATCTTCGGACGTTCGTTGCAGCCAGCGAGGAGCAGAGTGACAAATGACACGAGCACGAACGTTCGCATGGGATTCCTCCTGCGCGAAGAGATGCAGCGCGCGTGCCGGCGACCGAAGAGGTAGCCGTCAGCGCGCCGCGCCGAGCGTCTGCATGAAGAGCAAGTGCACGTCGTGCGAGTGGCCGTGTCGCGTCCGCACGACCGTGGCGACGAGCTTCCAGCCCTCCGCTCCCATGCCGTCGAGACGCTGCGTGAATCCTTCGCTGCCGAGCTCCGAGATCTCGATCGTGAGCGTGCGGTAGCTGTAGCGTTCCATGTTCCACCTCGGCGAACGAGACGTCGGTGCAAGCGTTCGGCCAAACGAGGCTCTCGCGGCTCGAGCGCGAGGAGCTCAGGCGGACACGCGCTCCTCGCGCCGGCGTGCAGGCTTTGCGTCGACGCCGTGTTGGTACGATCTTCGCTGACTTGATCCGTCGCTGCAGGACTGGGACCTTGATCGGGTGGGTCGCCAGCTGCCCGTCCTCATCACGGCGCTGAGCGCGCAGAGCGCGCGCGAGCTCGAGGAGGCAGCGCGTGTCGGGCGTGACGTTTGGGTACCCCTCGAGCGGGAGCCCGCGCAGGGCGGCCCGCACGTCCTCGAGGTGTACACGGCGGAGCTGGACGTCCCCGTCCGCCTGCTCGCCGAACCGCTCGGCATGCGCGGCGAGCACGGCAGCGCGCTCCGGCTCCGCGCCTGGCCGACCGAAAGGACCGAAAAGACCGAGAAGACCGAGAAGGCCGTCAAGACCGAGAAGGCGCGGAAGACGCCGGACGTCGCACGAAAGACGCTCGCGGGAGGACGCTTCGAGCTCCTCTCCCTCATCGGCGAAGGCGCCGTCGGCGCCGTCTACCGAGCGCGCCACACCGGCCTCAACACCACCGTCGCGGTGAAGGTGCTGCACGGGGCCTTCCAGCGGGACACCGAGTTCTGTCGCCGCTTCTACGCCGAAGCGCTCGCGATGAGCCGCCTCGACCACGCGAACCTGATCAACATCCACGACTTCGGCCAGGAGCCCGACGGCCTCCTCTACATCGCGATGTCATGCGTCGAGGGCTTCACCTTGCGCGAGCTCATCCAGCGCGAGCGGCGGTTCGACGTGCCGCGCGTCGCCGCGTTGATGCTCCAGGTCTGCGCCGGGCTCGGGCACGCCCACGGCCGCGGCCTCATCCACCGCGACGTGAAGCCGGACAACATCATGATCGTCACGAAGGAGGACGACGACGGGCACACCGCCGAAACCGTCAAAGTTCTCGATTTCGGATTCGCGGTGCCGCCGAGCGTATCGGGCGAGGTCGCCCAGCGACTGGCGGGCACGCCGGTGTACATGTCGCCCGAGCAATGCCGCGGCGAGGAGCTCGACGCACGAAGCGACCTCTACGCGTGCGGCATCATGATGTACGAGCTCGCGACGGGGACGGTGCCGTTCCTCGCGCACGACGCGGTGACGCTCCGGCAGATGCACATCGACGCCCCTGCCCCGCTCATCGCTCCCAAGCGCCCCGACATCGATCCCCGCTACGAGCGGATCGTGCAGCGGGCGCTCTCCAAGGACCGCGAGCACCGCCAGGCGAACATGATGGAGCTCCGCGCGGAGCTGAAGGGTCTCCTCCTCCCCGAGCCGACGCCCGAGGTTCGGGAGGTTCGGACGGAGGGCCCGCCGTCCGCGCCCCATCCCGCGACGCCCTCGCCGCCACGCGCCGCCGCCACCGACGACGACGACTGGCTCGAACGAGGAACCGGCTACGACATCAGGACGCCTGCGAGCACGCTCGCGGACGGCCTCGCGCGCGACGCGAGCTCGTGGCTGGGAGAGCTGTCGCGCGAACGCAACCCGCGCGCGTTCACCCGCCGCGTCGACGAGCTCGACGGCGCGGTGCGGATGCTGCTCGAGCGCGCCGACGCGAAGACGCTCTCGCGCGTCTCCGCCGTCGTCGCGGGCCTCGTCGATCACGATCGCGAAGAGGCGGGGCGGAACGCGCTCGCCGCGGTCGCGCGCCTCTTCGCCAACCCCGATCTCCTCGCCCCCATCGCCACCGCTCTCCTGACGCGAGACCCCGGCGATCCGCAGCGGAGCGCCGCCGCCGATCTCGTCGCGCAGGCGCGCATCTCCGGCGCGGTCGCGCTCTACGGCGCGCGCGCCAAGCTCGCCGCGGATCCGCGCGTCCGAGTCACGTTCGTGACCACGATGAAGTCGCTCGGCGCCTCCGCGCGCCCGGTGTTGCGCGCGGCGCTCGAGCGGCTCTACGAGCAAGGAGCGACCGGCCAGCATCGCGGCGCGACGGAGCTCGCGGAGGACGTGCTCCTCGCCGTACCGAAGGGCAACGACGACCTCACCGGCGAGCTCGTGGTGAAGTTCGCGCGCTCGAACGTGGCCAGCATCGCCCGCGCCGCCGCGCGAGCGCTCCCGCGCGTGTGGGGCCTACGCGCGCGTCCGGTCCTGCTCGATCTCGTCCAGCACGAGGACGACGGCGTCTGCCTGGCGGCGGTCGTCGGCCTCCACGAGATGGACGCGATCGACCTCGAGGCCGTCGCGCGCATCGCCGCGCAAGTCGCCGCCGGTCGCGTACGCACGCAGCAGCTCCAGCTCGCCTTCGCGACCGCGCTCCGCTCCGCGACCACGAGCGCCCGCGCCGACGCGATGTCCGTCCTCGCCCGGCTGCCCCGCTGAGCCGCGAGGCGCCGCGGGGAGCGAGCCGCGAGGCCGGGTCACAGCCAGCGGTACGCTCGTTCGAGCACCGCGGCGGCGTCGGTGGTGACGAGCGCGCCGTGCGCGAGGACGATGCGCTCCGCTCCCCACGCGACCATGCGCCCGATCTGCTCCTTCGCCGCGGCGCGATCGCGGATGAAGAGGCGCTCGAGCAACGTCGGCCCCGGCGCGCGGAGGCCCGTCATGAAGGCGACGGCGCGCGTCACGGCCGACGGATGACGCGCGAGATCGAAGACGACGTCGCTCGTGATCATCGTCCTCGTCGCAGGATGGAAGAACACGACCTCGTTCTGGAGCGGAAGGGCGGTGAAGGCGACCTGCTCGAGATCGCCGCGCCACTCCGCGTCGCCGGGCACGCCGTCGCCGAGCTCACGGCTCCAGCGAACGTCGGAGCGCTTGGCGGCGAGGCCGGGGCAGCCGGACACCGACGCCGCGGGGTACGCGCGCGCCCAGTCGCCGACGAAGAGGTGATGATAGAGGCACGGCGCGACGATGGCCGCGACCGGACCGAGCCGATCGACGGCCTCGCGCGTGGCGTCGTCGAGCGCGACGGGCGAGTGGACGAAGAGGCCTCCGCCGGCGAGGCGGACGACGGTCATGCGCGTCCCGACCTCGAGCCCGACGAAGCGCAGCCGCCGCTCCGCGATCCAGAGCCCGTCGTCGATCGGCGTGAGGCTGTTCACTGCCAGCGAGTCTACCGCTAGAAGCGCACGCCGAGCCCGCCGCCGACGGTGGGACCGCGCGGGCTGGGGGTCGGGCTCGGAGTCCACTGCGTGGTCGAGCCCTCCTGGTGAACGAACGGCGAGACGAAATAGAGCGTGCTGCCGAAGGCGATCGACGTGGCGCCGGCGATCGCGAACGTCTGCATCCCGGTGTCCGCGCGGCGCATGTTCCCCTCCGTCACCCCGAGCGCGATGCCGAGCGCCGCCGCGCCGAGCAGCATGAACGTGACGCCGAGCGGCTTGCCGATGCTCACCGATTGCTGGCCGAGCGTGTGGTTCACGACCTCGGTCGCGTGCGTGACGTGAACGGGGACGAAGCTCCGGCGCGTCTGATGGCGCGAGCCGATCCCCTCGAGCACGAGCTCGTAGTCGCCGTACGGCATCCCGAGCGAGCATGGCGTGGAGGTGCAGAGCACCGTGCCCGGCTCCACGTAGTGGGTCTCCCCCTGCGCCGTCGTCACCTCGCCGCCCGACGCGAGGAGGACGCGCGCCGGCACGTCCGTCGTGACCAGCACGCGCGCGCCTCCGTTCGCCGGCGGGACGAGCGCCTCCTCCGCGGCCGGCATGCTCTGCGGCGGCGGCGGCGGCGGTTTCAGATGGACCGTGCCGCAGCCGGTGCCGGCGAGCGAAGCCGCAGAGAGCAGCGCGATGGCGAGCGGTCGGACGGAGGGCATCGACACGTGGGAGAGCAAATGCCGAGCCGCGAGATCCCGGCCCACTCGTCGCGCCTTCTGGTCCGGTGTGTCCCCTCGTTCTCACTCGCGCGTCGCGAATCTCACCAGCTCGGCAGCGGCTCGGTCGCGCGAAGGAGCCAGGCGTGCGCCTCGCCCTCGACGAGAGGCGCGAGCCGCTTCCGGACCTCGGCGTGGTACGCGTCGAGCCAGGCGCGCTCGCGCGCGTCGAGCTGGGTCGGATCGATGCAGCGCACGTCGATCGGGCAGAGCGTCAGCGTCTCGAACGCGAGGAACTCGCCGAGCTCCGATTTTCCGGCGGGCACGGTGAGGACGAGGTTCTCGATCCGCACGCCCCACCGCCCCGGCCGGTAGAGACCGGGCTCGTTGGAGGTGATCATCCCCGGCTCCATCGTCGCGTGCGCGAGCGCCGCGGCGCCGGGCGAGATCCCCTGCGGCCCTTCGTGCACGGCGAGGAAGTACCCGACGCCGTGACCGGTCCCGTGACCGTAGTCGGAGAGCGTCGCCCAGATCGGCGCCCGCGCGATCGCGTCGAGCAAGCCGCCGCGGACGCCGCGCGGGAAGCGCGCGAGCGAGAGCTGGATCATGCCCTTCAGCACCGCGGTGACGTCCCGCTTCTGCTCCGCCGACACGGCGCCGATCGCGACGACGCGCGTGATGTCGGTCGTGCCGCCGAGGTACTGGCCGCCCGAGTCGACGAGGAGGAGCCCGTCTCCCTCGATCGTCGCGTGGCTCTCCGGCGTCGCGCGGTAGTGGGGCATCGCGCCGTTCGCGTTCCATCCCGCGATCGTCGCGAAGCTCGGCCCGACGTAGCCGCGTCGCTTCCGCGCGGCGCAAGCTTGCTCGTCGATCGTGAGCTCGGTGACGCGCTCACCGCGCGCGAGCGCGCCCTCGAGCCACGAGAAGAGCTCGGCCAGCGCGGCGCCGTCCTTCTCCATCGTCGCGCGGACGTGCGCGATCTCCTCGTCCGTCTTCTGCGCCTTGAACGGCACGGTGGGGTTCATCGCCTCGACGACCTTCACGTGCCCCGGCACCGCGAGCGTGAGCCCGAGGGTGACGCGCGCGGGATCGAGGAGGAGCGCGGCATCCGCGGGCAGCGCCGCCAGCGCCGACTTCGCGTCCGCGTACGGCGCGAGGCGCACGCCGTCGGCGGCGAGCCGCGCCGCGATCTCCGGCGGGACCTTGCCCTCTCCGACGAAGAGCACGACCTCGCTCGGCCCCACGAGCAGGTGCGCGAGGAAGACCGGGTTGTAGTCGACGTCCGCGCCGCGGAGGTTGAGGAGCCACGCGACGTCGTCGAGCGTGGAGACGAAGTGCCACGCCGCTCCTTTCTCCGTCATCGCCGCGCGGAGGCGCGCGATCTTCGCCGCGCGCGTCACCGTCGCGTGCGGCGCGACGTGCTCGTAGATCGCCGCCGCGGGCAACGGCGGCCGATCGGTCCACGCCTCGCCGACGAGATCGAGATCGGTCCGGAGCGTCGCCCCGCGCTTCTCGAGCGCGGACTTCAGCGCCTTCGACGCCGCGTACCCGAGGACGTCACCGAACACCGCCACCGCGCCGCCCTTCGGGACGTTCTCGCCGAGCCAGTCGATGTGCGCCGCGCTCCCCGACGCGGGCAGCGACATCCGCGTGATGCTGGAGCCGGCGAGCTGCGCGTCGGCCTGCGTGAAGTAGCGGCTGTCGACCCAGAGCCCCGCGAAGCTCGGCGTCACGATGAGCGTCCCGACGGATCCGGTGAACCCCGACGCCCACGCGCGGCCCTGCCAGTGCTCGGGCAGATACTCCGAGAGGTGCGGATCCGCCGACGGCACCACGAGCGCGGCGACCTGATGACGAGCGAGGAGCTCACGCAGAGCGTCGATACGAGCAGAAGACGAGGTCATCCACCCTGCGTAGACAACTCGCGGCCCACAGACCAGCCCTCAGCGCGCGCCGGCGTCCGCAACCTGCGCGAGGCAGGCCTCGTAGCGCGTGTTCACGCACGTGCCGGCGTCGGAGCACTCGAGCCCTGTCGAGTCGGCGCACCGCGTGTTCGGGGCGGTGCACGCCTCTCCGCGGTTCGCGACGTGAACGCAGGTCTTTCGATCGCTGGTGGCGTCGACCGACCGGCACCGCGCGTCGCCCGCGCACCACCCCTCCGAGCAACTCTCTCCGAGTCCGGGCACTTGGGCAGGAGGACTGCACCCGCCGCCTACGCACGAGCACGCCCCGCCGATGCACCAGAGGCCCTCCGCGCACTGCTCGGTGTACGCGCACGGCTCCCCTCGAGCGAGGCGCGCCACGCACGTGCCGGTGCAGTGCGCAGCCTCGACGCAGGGGAGGAAGCCCACATAACAATCCTCGCCGATCGCGGCCGCCGCTTCGCAGGTGCCCCCGTCGTTCCGCTCGTTGCAGAACGCTCGCTCGTCGCAGACGCCGCCCGGCCCACACCGCTCGCCGATCGGCGCTCTCGGCACGCACGTGTATCGACTCGGGTCGCGCTCGTCCGGCATGTGCTTGCAGACGCTTCCAGCGGCGCACGGGCGCGACGAGGAGCACTCCAGCTCGGGCCGCGGCTTCATAGGGACGCATCGCTTCGTGGCGACGTCGCAGCGCTGACCCCGGGGGCAGACGAGCCCGTCGTCCGGGGATCCTGGAGGTGCCGGAAGAGTGCACACCTGTCCCTCCGCGTAGACGCCGGCGCACGTCCCGCAGGCGCTCGCCGTGCCCGCGTCCGAGTCCGGGGACCGGTTGCACGTCCCGCTCGCGCACTGAGACCCCTCGATGCAGGCCGCCCCGGCCTCGAGCGTGCCGAACGTCTGGCACGCCAAGAGGACGCCGCCGCGGACGTCGTCGCACGACTGCGCGCGCAGCTCGGCCGCGCACGCCAGCATGCCGTCGATCGTGCGCGTCGTCCCGGGCGCGAAGAAGTACTCCGGACACCGATTCCTGGTGCTCTCGAGGCACTCTTCGAGGGCAGCGGCAGACTGCTTCTCGCACTCCGCGCGGCGCTCGCACGTCGCGTTCATGTACTCGAGGCAGGCGGACATCTCGGTCCCCGGCGGCCCCGCGTCTTGGCTCCCCTCGCCGTCCGCCCCCGCGTCGGAGGTCGAGGCAGCTGCGCCGCGATCGTCGTCGTCGGAGCACGCGATGAAGAGCGCCGCTCCGAGCCAGACGACGACACATGTTCCCAATGCGACCCGTCGTTGCATTTTCCTCCCACGGCCCCCGAAGCGGCGTGGATGGACGTCGCCGCGGGCGGATCATTCAAGCCCATCGCTCGAACGCGCTTTGGGTCGCAGTTCCAGCCCGCCCGTGCAACGCTAGGCAGGATGTCTCGTCGCTCGCTGCGCACGATCTTCGCCTTTTGTTGCGTCGCTCTCCTCTCTTCCTCGGCAGCGGCCGAGACGCGCACGGTCGGAGCCGGGAAGCAGCACGCCTCGCTCGCCGAGGCGCTGGAGGTCGTCGCGCCGGGGGACGTCGTCGAGGTCTACGACGACGAGACGTATCCGACGACCGGCGAAGGCGGCGCCGTCGCCAAGCGGCACGGCTCGCCGACGGGGAAGATCACGATCCGTGGGATGAAGAACGCGCAAGGCAAGCGCGTGAAGCTCTCGGGCGGCAAACAAGGCGCGCTCTTCCTCCAGGGCAACCACTACGTCGTCGAGGGGTTCGAGATCACGAACGGCACCGAGACGTGCGTCACGCTCCGCGCGAACGACGTCACGATCCGCGACAGCGTCGTCCATGACTGCCCGCGGCACGGCATCCTCGCGCTCGACGAGGGCATGGGCTCGCTCACGCTCGAGTACGTCGAGGTCTACAAGGCGGGGCTGGAGGAGGAGGGCCAGGCGCTCAAACACCCGATCTACGTCTCGTCCGACGCGAACCCGACGACGGGCTTCCCCGGCTCCGTCTTCCGGATGGAGCACTGCTACGTCCACGACGCGCGCGACGGCAACAACGTGAAGAGCCGCGCGGAGCGGAACGAGATCCGGTTCAACTGGATCGAGGGCGCCGGGTACTACGAGCTCGAGCTCATCGGCCCGGACCTCGCGCAGGCGGACGTCGCGCGCCACTCGGAGGTCATCGGCAACGTCTTCTTCAAGACGAACGCACGATCGCACATGGTGCGCATCGGCAGCGACGGCAGCGCCAACTCGAACGGCCGCTACCGATTCGTGAACAATACATTCATCCTCTCCGCCACCACCGAGGGCCTCCTCCGCGCGGAGCAGGTCATCGACAGCCTCGAGTTCACGAACAACGTCGGCTGGCGGTTCGGGCGGAGCATCAACTCGGTCTTCCGGCGGTCGGAGACGGAGTGGCTGAAGGGCACGCCGCGCATCAGCGGCGCGAACAACTGGTTCCCGACCGGATCGGAGGACGTCCCGGAGGAGCTCGAGGGCACGATCCTCGGCGGCGATCCCGGCTTCACCTCGACGAGCCCGCTCGACCTGCGACCGAAGGCGAACGGCGCGCTCGCCGACAAGGGCACGGCGACCTCGCCCTCGCCGGAGGGCGCCGCGTTCCCGAACCCGTTCGCGATCCCGCCGGCGTTCGTCCCCGGCCAGCGCGCGGTCCCCCGCGCCGGGAGCCCGCTCGAGCGACCGCGGAGCGGCGCGCCCGACATCGGCGCGTACGAGGTCGGGAGCGACGCGCCGCCGGGCAGCGCGGGCGCAGAGGAGGACCAGCCGGCGCCGGGCGAAGATCCGAGCGCGGAGGACGGCGACGACGACGACGATCGCACGAGCGGTCGCGGCAAGACGCGCGACATCGGCACCTGCGGCTGCCGCTTCGTCGGCGCCCGCGGCGAGCGCGCCGCCCTCGCGTTCGGTCTCGCCGTCGTCGCGCTCGCGTACGCGCGCCGGCGTCGTCAGGGCTGACGCGGGAGGTCCGCGTCGAAGCGCGGGTAGATCTTCCGGTTACCGTGCGACCAGTGGCAGATGCCGACCACCTTCGCGAACGTCGTGCCGACCGGGAACGTGTTGTCGAGCTCGCGCCAGACGAAGTCGTCGACGCGGACGCCGCCCGTCACCACGAGCTCGTCGAAGTCGAGCGGCGCGTCGGGGTTCGCGTCGGTCACCGCGACGGGGCCGTCGATCGCGCAGAGCATGCCTTCGAGCTTCTCGCCGCCGCTCCCGTCGTAGTCCGCCGGCACCGCGATCGGCGCGATCGCGAGCGTCGTCCCCGCGTCGACGACGGTCACCTTCGGGTTCGTGAGCTCGCTCGTGCCGTCGAACTCGATGTAGTCGCCTTCGACGTCGACCTCGTTGCCGACCTTCACTCCCGGTTGGGCGCTGCCCGTGAAGACGAACAGGCCGCCGAGCTCGGTCGCCGTCGCGTCCTGGACGAAGAAGCCGAGGCCGGTGGTGCCCGTCTTCACCGCGGTGACGACGACGCCCTTGATCGAGGGCCGCGACGAGCCCGGGGTCGGGTGTCGCGGCGAGCTCGGATCGCGAATGTCGGCGATCGAGAGCGTCACCGGCGCGACGCCGCCCGGGCTCGCGCCGCAAGCCGGGTCGGGATCCTCCGGGCAAGGATCGGACGCGTTGGGGACGCCGTCGCCGTCCATGTCGTCCGCGTCGGGCGGCGTGCAGCTCTCGCCGGCGTCGAACGGGCAGCGGTCGCACGCGTCGCCGATGCCGTCTCCGTCGACGTCGCCTTGCGCGCCGTGATCCATCGGGCGGATCGGGTTGAAGACGCTCGGGCAGTTGTCGTCCGCGTCCGCGACGCCGTCGCCGTCTTTGTCGCCGGCGGTGATCCCGTCGTAGACGGAGGCCTGATCGTCGCTCGCCGTCGCGCCGCGCGCGGGCTCGCAGCTCGGCTCGTTCTTCGGCGTCTCGCCTTTGCAGTAGAAGAGCGGATACACGGCGTTGGCGGCGGTCTGGAGATCGGCGAGCGTCACCCCCGCCGCCGCGTCCTTCCTCACGCACGCCTTCTTCGTGAACTTGCAGACGGCGAGGTCTTCGCAGTCGCCGTCGCCGATCTCGGAGACGAGCTCGCTGTCTCCGTACATCGTCTTGCCGCCGCGGAGGACGAGGATCGTGTCCTCGACGCCCGCCTCGATGACGGCGCGATACCCGCGCGCCTGGGTCGCGTCGAAGAGGGCGACGTCGGCGACGAGGCCGGCCTTCAGCTGGCCGATCGTGTCGGCGGTGCCGGTCGCGTAGGCGGCGTGGACGGTGACGGACTGCCAGAGCTGCCGATCGGTGAGCGCGCGATCGAAGTATTTCCGATTCAGGTCGTCGGCGCATTTCAGCTCGCGCGCGACGTTCATCGAGCCCGAGGGGAGCCAGTCGGTGCCGAGCGCGATCGGGACTCCGAGGTGGGCATATTCGGCAATCGGCGCGGTATTGCCATAAAGCGATATGTTCGAGCGCGGGGACCAAACCAATATCGCGAGGTCGTCGCGATATTGCCGAATGTCGCCCGGATTCACCGCCACGCCGTGGATGACCGCGGTCTGGCGCTGGATGAGGTCGTGCGTCGGATCCGAGACGCCGGGGAAGGTGTTGCTCTGGCACAGGAACTCGGCGTGAGCTTCGTCGTCGACGCCCTCCGCGACGTGCGGGAGGTACGCCTTCGTGTTCGCGATGTCCGTCGTCTTCTTTCGATTGGACGGGAATCGATTGCACGTCTTGGCGAGCGTCCCGCTCGAGTCGTTGAGCGGGAACGTGTCCGACACCGCGAGCTTGACCGGGAGCCCTTCGAGCTGCCGCGTGTTGCTGTCGATGTTGCGCGCGAGGCCCGGCGCGCCGCTGCCCGCGGAGCCGCCGCTCGCCGTCGACGTGAGGCCGCTCATGATGAAGCGGAGCTCCGCGGCCGCGACGGCGTTCCTCACCGTCGGCGCGTTGGTCCGGATCACGGTGTGGCCGCGGAGCCCTTTCCGCCAGTCGTGCCGGTGCTCGTAGCGCTCGCTCGCCGGCCGCGGCGGCGGGTTGTTCGCGAAGGAGATGTGATCGTGCGCGTTGATGAGCCCCGGCGAGACGACGACGTCGGTGCACGCGATCTTCGTCGCCGCGTCGTAGCCGGCGGCGCTCGAGCACGACGCGCCGGCGCACGCGATGACGCCGTTCGCGTCGATGAAGAGCTCGCCGTCGGCCGGTCCCTCGGGCAGGAGCAGCGTGCCGGCGATGACCTTGGACGCGTCGCCCCTCTTCGTGACCTTGCAGAGGTGTTTGGTCGCCGTCCCGTCCGGGTTCTGGGTTGGCGTCGCCGACGGCGCGACGACGGCGGCGCCGGAGAGCGCGCTGTCCTCGTGCTCGCCGCACGCGACGAAGCCGAGGACCGCGGCGAGCGGACACACCGCGACCATGCTGCGACGAAGCGACATCGGCCACGCTCCTACCCCGGGAGCCGGCCGGCGCACGCAACCATCGAACGTCATACGGAAATGAGACGTTTTCTCCCTGCGCGATCTGCGCAACGTTTCACGGAGGGTTCATTCCGGCGGTGGATCGCGCGTCGTAGGATGAAGCTCGTGCGGCTGGCCCTGACGCTCGCGGCGAACCTGCTCTACGTGAACGCCGTCCTTTGGATGGTCGAGATGATCGGGCGCACGTTCACTCCCGCGCTGCATCTCGCCGGGACGGCGCTCACGGTGGCGCTCGTCTTCGGCGCGCTCCTCGTCCTGGCGCGGCATCCGCTCCCCACGCTCGTGTCGGCCGGAGTCCCCGCCGCGTTCGTGCTCGTGTGGCTCGCCACGACGGGCGCAGAGCGCGGATGGCGCGAGCTCCTCGAGATGCTCGTTCCGCTCCTCGCTTGGTGCGTGGGCCTCGGCGGCCCGCTCTTCGTGGTGAACCGCCTCCTCCTGCCGTGGGTCCTGCGCGCCGGTGCCCCTCCGCGGAGCGCCGTGGTCGTCGTCGGCGCGGCCCTCCTCGTCGCCGGCGTCGCGCTCTTCTTCCATCACGCGCGCGACGCCGCGCAGCGGAAGCGCTGGGAGTCCGAGCAGGTCGCGGCGCGCGAACGGGAGCGCGTGCGGATCGAGCGCCTGCGGGAGTCGGTCGCCGCCGGCGATCGAAGCAAGGCCTGCGAGTACTTCGCGAGCGATCCGTCGGCGAAGCCGGAGCTGTTCGAGCCGTGCCGGCGCTGGGTCGACGGCCTCGCGGACGCGGCCACGCGCTGGAGCGAGCTCGAGCACTTCTGCCAGGGATCGAGCTTCAAGAAGTGGAGCGAGCAAGACCGCGTCGACGGCGGCTCCTTCCTCCGCCGCGAGCCCGTCGTGCCGCCCGCACATCAGGCGTGGTTCGTGGCCACGTACCTCGAGACCTGGATGTCTCTCGACGACCACCGGCTCTTCCAGCAGAGCGACAAGATCGCCGGCGCGCTCTACGCCGTCGACGAGCGCCGCGACGTGAAGTGGTCGCCCGACACGTACCGCGCCGTGCACGACCGCGCGCCGAAGATGATCGCACGCCTCGAGGAGGCGCTCACCTGTTCACCGTCCACCGAGGAGCGCGCACGAGGCGACTCCCTCCTCCACACGCTCACGACGCGCTGACGCTACGTTCGCCGCCCGCTGCGCGGCGTCGGCTGCTGCGGGACGCTACTCCGTAGCGCGCGGAGCCGATTCGTGCGATCCGGGGGCATGAGAATCGTCGCCCGCTCCCTCGTCGTCGCGCTGTTCGGCCTCGCCGCCGCCCTCGCCCCGACCAGCGCATCCGCGTTCCCGCAATCGACTCACCCCGCGATGAAGGATCCGTCGAAGGCGACGGAGAAGGCGCCGGACTCGTTCCGCGCGAAGTTCACGACGACGAAGGGTGACATCGTCTTCGAATGTACCCGTTCGTGGGCGCCGAACGGCGTCGACCGATTTTACAATCTCGTCAAAATTGGCTTCTTCGACGACGTCGCCCTCTTCCGCGTCGCGAAGGGCTTCGTGGTGCAGTGGGGCATCCACGGCGATCCGCAGGTCAGCAAGGTCTGGAGCGACGCGAACCTGCCGCCCGACCCGGTCGTGGAGTCGAACAAGCGCGGCATGCTCACCTACGCGATGGCGGGCCGCCCCGACACGCGCTCCACGCAGCTCTTCATCAACTACAAGGACAACGTCGGCCTCGACGGCCAAGGCTTCGCCCCCATCTGCAAGGTGGTCGAGGGCATGGAGACCGCCGACGCCTTCAACGGCGAGTACGGCGAACAAGTCACCGGCAAGCAGGGCGAGATCCAGTCGAAGGGCAACGCGTACCTGCACGAGGCGTGGCCGAACCTCGACTACATCAAGACGGCGGTCATCACCGGCGACGGCGCAGCTCCGAGCACGCCGAAGAGCGACACCGGCGGAAGCAGCCAGGAGAGCCCGGGCATCATGCCCTTCGTCCTCGGCGCCATCGTGCTCGCCGCGGCCCTCTACTTCCTGATGGGTCGAAAGAGCCCCCCCGAGCCGGCCAAGGAGCCGCCGGCGACACCGAAAAAGAAGAAGAAGGCGAAGACGGACGACAAGTCGACGAAGGAATGAGCGGGCTCGGCGCTCACTCCGGCTCGACGCGACGGACGCGCTCGAGCATCCGGTAGAAGCTCGTTCGCGCGACCCCCGCCTGCTCGGCGGCCAGCGCGACCACCCCGTCCGCCTGCGCGAGGACGCCTTCGAGGTAGCGCTCGTCGAATCGCTCGAGGAGACGTCGGCGCGCCTCGTGGTACGGAAGCTCCATCAAGCGCGACAGGGCCCAGTCCTCGGCGGGCGCCTGGTCTCCGAGATCGGTGGCCGCCGCGCCGAACACCGCGTACCGCTCGACGACGTTGCGGAGCTCACGCACGTTGCCGGGCCAGGCGTAGGCGCCGAGCATCGCCGCAAAGTCCGAAGGAAAGGCCAACCCGCGCGCGCTCGCGCGCGGGGTCGCCGCCAGGATGGCGCGCGCGATGAGGAGGATGTCCTCCGGCCGCTCGCGGAGAGGCGGGACGATCAAGTGAATGACCGCGAGGCGATAGAAGAGGTCGCTCCGGAACTCGCCGACGCGCGCCGCCTCGGCCAGACGACGGTTGGTCGCCGCGACGACGCGCACGTCGACCGGCCTCGCCTTCTGCGCCCCGACCGGGCGGACCTCGCGCTGCTCCATCGCGCGGAGCAGCTTCGGCTGCAGGTCGAGCGGGAGCTCGCCGATCTCGTCGAGGAAGAGCGTCCCTCCGTTGGCCTCCTCGATGACGCCCCGGCGCGCGCGATCGGCGCCCGTGAACGCGCCGCGCTCGTGACCGAACAGCTCGCCCTCCACCAGGTTCGGGGCGATCGCGCCGCAGTCGACGACGATGAACGGGCCGTCGCGCCGCGGGCTCCTGTCGTGGATCCCCCGCGCGAGGAGGTCCTTGCCGACGCCGCTCTCCCCTTCGAGCAGCTCTGTCTCGCGGTGCACTACGCCCACGAGCGCGGCGTGGTCCACCGCGACATCAAGCCCGGCAACATCATGCTCGGGTCGTACGGCGAGGTGTACCTCCTCGACTGGGGCGTCGCGAGCATCGCCGGCGTCTCCGACGACGAGGCCGAGGCGTTCACGGACGTGCCGCCGGTGCACACCGCGCCCGGCGCCGTCCTCGGCAGCCTCGAGACGATGGCGCCGGAGCAGGCCGCCGGTGGCAAGGCGACGCCGGCGACGGACATCTACGCGCTCGGGGCGGTGCTCTTCCACATCCTCGCGCTCGAGCCGCTGCACGAGGCGAGCAGCTCGGACGCGGAGGCGCGCGAGGCGCTCGCGCTCCGCATCCGCGGTGGCGTCGACGCGAGACCGACGACGCGACCGCGCGGAGAGGAAGTCGCGCCCGAGCTCGAGGCCCTCTGCGTGGAGGCGACGCGCACCCACCCGAACGACCGCATTCCGACCGCGCTCGCCTTCCACGAGAGGCTCGAGTCCTTCCTCGACGGCGATCGGGACCTCGCGCTTCGGGCGGAGAGCTCGCAGCGCCACACCACGGCCGCGCGCGCGGCGCTCGCAAACGCCGGCGACGACGGGAGCGCGTTCCGCGAGGTCGGTCGCGCGCTCGCCTTCGATCCCACCAATCGCGACGCGCTCGCGATGCTCGTCGAGCTGCTCACGTCCGTACCCCGCGAGCCTCCGGCCGAGGTGATCGCGGAGGAACGCGTCGCGCTGGCGCGCCGCCTGCGCGTCGGGGCGCTCGCCCTCTCCGCCGGGTACGGCGCGGTCGCGTGCTACGGCTGGGCGGCAATGGCGCTGGGGCTCCGCGAGCCGTCGGTGTTCGGCGTCATCTCCGCGCTATGGGTGGCCTCGTTCGCCGCGGCGCTCGTGGCGGCGCGGTGGCCGTCGTATGCGGCCCTGTCGCTCGCGTGCGGCGGCGGCGTCGCGGCGAGCACGTACATCACGAAGATCTACAGCCCCTTCCTCGTCGTGCCGCTCTTCCTCACGATCCACGCGACGCTCTTTGCCTTCGTCGGCCCGGCGCGGCTGCGCCTCGGGATGGTCGCCGCCGCGTGCGCCGGCTGGACGCTCAGCGTCTACGGTCACGCGCTCGGGGTCTTCCCCACGACGTTCGAGCTCGTGAACGACGCGGTCCTCATCCGATCGCTCGCGCTCCGAGGCTCGCCGTCGTGGGTCACGGCGTACCTCTACGTGGCCGGCCTCACGACGTTGGTCGCGCCCGCGTTGATCGTGGGCGCCATCCGCGGCGCGTGGCAGCGGAACGAGCGCGCGCTACGGCTCCAGGCGTGGCGGCTCCGCCAACTCGTGCCCGCGGAGGACGCCGGCCCGCGCTCGTGAAGGCCGACTCGTCGAGGGAGCCGCTATGATCCGGCGACGCCGATGCGCCGCTCCGTCGTCTCGCTCCTCTTCGTCGCGGCGGCGGGCGCGTGCACCGCGCCGCGAGCGCCGCCGGCGCCGCTCCTGCCGGCGCCGGCGGTCGCGATGCCGCGGCCGTATCGGCAGCGCCTCGCCGTCGCGCTCGCGCGCAACACCACGTGCGTCGGCTGTCACGAGCAGGAGGCGGCGGAGTGGCGAGGCTCGATGCACCGGCACGCGTTCGACAACCCCGCGTTCCAGGCCGCGCTCGCGTTCGAGCCGTCGCCCTTCTGCCGCGGCTGCCACGCGCCCGAGTCCGATGCGGCCCGCGCCCCCGAGCCCGCCGTCGCCGCGCTCGGCGTCAGCTGCGTGACGTGCCACGTCACGGACGAGGACGGCGCCGTCCTCGCCGCGCCGTCACCGCGCCGCGGGCAGCGAGCGGCGCCGCACGCCGTGCTTCGCTCGGCGGCCTTCGCGCAGACGGCCGGCTGCGCGTCATGCCACGAGTTCGCGTTCCCCGCCGCGCCGCACGACGACGACGACGCGCACTTCATGCAGACGACGCTCCGCGAGCACGCGCGCTCCCCCGCCGCCGCGGAGGCGTGCGCGAGCTGCCACATGCCGCTCGTCGAGGGGCGGCGATCGCACGCGTTCGCCGAGACGCGCGACGCGGCCTGGTTGAAGGATCGCCTCGCCGTCCACGTCGAGCTCGTCGAGGGACGGAGCCTCCGCCTCACGCTCACGCAGCGCACGCCGGGCCACGCGTTCCCGACCGGCGACCTCTTCCGCCGCCTCGAGGTCGGCGCCGAGCGGCGCGACGACGGCGATCGCGTGCTCGGTCGCGAGGTCCGGCACCTCGCGCGACGCTTCCAGCTCGTGCCTGGTCACAGCGCGCGCGCGCTCCTCGGCGACGATCGCGTCTTCGACACGCCGCAGGTCGTCGATCTCCCCATCGCGCCCGGCGCCGGCGAGCGCGTCGCGTGGTGGGTGACCTACCAACGCGTCGCGACGGTCTTCGCGGGGGACGATCCGGCCGCGGCGAAGATCGAATCCGAGGTCCCTCTCCACGACGGTGTGCTCCCATGACGACGATGCGTACGATGGGCGCCGCGCGCCTCCTCGCCTGCGTAGGCTGCGTAGGCTGCGGGACGAAGGCGCCGTCGACGTCGACGCCGTCTTCGCGATCGAGGGCGCGCTCGTCGTCTTCGAGGGACAGAAGGTCGGCGAGAACCACCTCGTCTCGCTCCACGGCAAGTACCCCGACAGCGTGGACGCCATCTACGTCACGAGCCAGGGCCGCGCGCCCGCGCCGACGTACGCGTCGGTCACCGGCAAGGCGGTGCGGCACACGGAGGCGCAGGGCGGCGGCATGGGCGAGATCTTGCCCGCGCGCGTCGGCGAGTCGACGCTCTGTCACGCCCCGAAGTCGCCACGGAAGATCGAGATCGTGCCCCTGAAGCGCCTCCGAGCTCCGGAGAACGCGAGACGGACCCATGAGTGCTACGGTGCGGCGCATGTGGACGTCGAGCTGGATGAACTCCGAGTTGCAGGCCTTTCGCGAGCAGGTGCGCCGCTTCGTGGCGACGGAGCTCACGCCGCACCAGGAGCGCTTCGCCGCGCAGCAGCACGTCGACCGCGAGATCTGGACGCGCGCGGGCGAGCTCGGCGTCCTCTGCGCGGACATCCCCGCGGAGTACGGCGGCGCGGGCGGCACCTTCGCGCACCAGGCGGTGCTCTTCGAGGAGCAGGCCTACGCGGGCGACACGGCGATGAACGTGTCCGTCCACGTCATCCTCGCGCACTACATCCTCAACCAGGGGACCGAAGCGCAGAAGCAGCGGTTCCTCCCGCGCATGTCCTCCGGCGAGCTCATCGGCGCCATCGCGATGAGCGAGCCCGGCGCGGGCTCCGACCTCCAGGGCATCCGCACCACCGCGCGCCTCGAAGGCGACCACTACGTCGTCAACGGCAGCAAGACGTTCATCTCGAACGGCTACCTCGCCGACCTCATGGTCGTCGTCTGCCGCACGAGCGACGCGCCCGGCTCGAAGGGGATCTCCCTCCTCCTCGTCGAGACGAAGGACGCGCCCGGCTTCAAGGTCGGGAAGAAGCTCCACAAGCTCGGACAGAAGGGCAACGACACGTGCGAGCTCTTCTTCGAGGACGTCAAGGTCCCGAAGGAGAACCTCCTCGGCGAGGTCGAGGGCCGCGGCTTCGGGCAGCTCATGACGGAGCTGCCGTACGAGCGACTCATCATCGCGGTCTACGCCGTCGCCGCGATCGAGCGCGCCGTCGACCTGACCGTCGCGTACACGAAGGAGCGCAAGGCCTTCGGCAAGACGCTCCTCGAGTTCCAGAACACGCGCTTCAAGCTCGCGGAGGCCAAGACGCACGCCGTCGTCTCGCGGACGTTCCTCGACAAGTGCATCGAGGAGCTCATCGCCGGCCGCCTCGACACGGTCACCGCCTCGATGGCGAAGTACTGGACCTCCGACCTCCAGTGCCAGGTCATCGACGACTGCCTCCAGCTCTTCGGCGGCTACGGCTACACCGTCGAGTACCCCATCGCCCAGATGTTCGCCGACGCCCGCGTCCAGCGCATCTACGGCGGCGCCAACGAGATCATGAAGGAGCTCATCGCCCGCTCCCTCTGATCTCGCCCGCCGCGGTCGCTCCGTTCATTCGAGCGTCGCAGGTCGCCGCCAAGCGACGAGGGCTGGATCCCCAAAACTCTCGGTGAGGTGGCGACGATCGCCGCCGAGAGCTCGCTCACGAATCGCAACAGTGGCGGATCGATGTCGACGAGCAATTCGACGAGATTGGTCGCGTTCGGGCTCCCGGTGAACGCCGTCGCCCCCGTATCCGCCGTATCCGCGTACGCCAATCCACGGCCCCGAAACCGTTCGGAGCGCTTCGAGATTCCCTTCTCGCGACTCGCGCAGCTCGGCTGCGACACACACGGTCGGTTGACCGGTTAGCTACAAAAATGTAGAGTTTCGAGTTGAGCATGTCGAAAGATACGCAGATTTCAGCCCAGATCTCCGCGACTACGCGCGAGTTGATGGAGAGGCACGTCCGCAAGACCGGGGTCAAGAAGGGGCATCTGATCGAGCAAGCGCTCCTGCACCATCTGCAAGCGCTCGACGAGATACCGGCCGAGTACGTCGTCCACCCGCGCATCGTCGTCCCGCGGAAGACCGGCGAGGAGATGCTCCGCAAGGCGGAATCTGCCGAGCCGACCCCCGCGCTCCGCGAGCTGATGCGCGATGGAGATTAGGGCGCTCCGCCCGAACGACGATCGCTCGCTCTTCCAGTCTGGCGACGAAGCGCTCGACCGCTTCTTCCGCCGGTACGCGGGCCAGAATCAGTTTCGGCACTACCTCGGTGTGACCTACGTCGCCATCGACGCCGATCGTGTCCTTGGCTTCGCCACCGTAGCACCGCGTCACATCGACATCGAGGACCTGCCGGAGCGTGCGCGGAAGAAGCTGCCCCGCTACCCGTTGCCGGTACTCGGGCTCGCGCGTCTGGCCGTCGACAAGTCTGCGCAGTCGATGGGACTCGGCGGACGTCTCCTGCGCTTCGTGCTCGAGCTCGCCGTCAGGATGGCCGACGAGGTCGGCTGCGCCGGGATCGTAGTGGACGCGAAGCCCGGCGCCGTCGACTTCTACGCGAAGTACGGCTTCGCGCCGTTCGATCTGCTCGAGGGCCAGTCAGAGGCGCGTCCGCTGCCCACGCCGATGTGGCTTCCGATCCAGGCGATCAAAATCGCCGGCGACCCCGCTCATTGACGAGGATCCACGTCGGGGCGGTCATCTCGATCGAGTCCTGCAAATGATGACTGTTGAACGGCGTCGTGACCCACGCGCGCTCTTCGTCGTGAGGTCGAACAGATCGTCATGATCCGAGGCCCGCGAGCTGTGGCCAACTGCGCCGATGCTCGCGCAACCTGCGCAGCGTGGGTCCGGATGAACGCCGGGATATCCACGTTCGGCGATCCAGTTGTTGGGCGCGGCGGCTCCCGCGAGCGCGTTTCCGCGCACATTGAGTGGGCACACGATGTGCGTCTGAGGCCCACATGACTTGCCTACGGGTCGCCCTCCTGAGCGCTGCGACGTTCGTCGCGTGCGCGCGGGATGACGCGGAGACTGCGTCGGCGCCGGCGTACCAGACCGACGAGAGCGGCGTGACCAGGCTCACGTTCGACGGTGATGCGCCAAGTGGCGGTCCGGATCACTTCTTCATCCCGTTCGACGTGCCCCCGGGGATCGCCGAGATCCAGGTGCGCCACGACACCCTCGCGCGCGCGAACATCCTCGACTGGGGGCTCGATGACAGCGCCGGCACTCGCGGCTGGGGCGGCGGCACGAGCGAGCCGGCCGTCGTCAACGAGAAGGCGGCCTCCCCCGGGTACGTGCGTGGCGCGATCAAACCCGGCCGCTGGAGGGTCGTCGTCGGCAAGGCGAAGATCGCAAAAGCGCCCGCGACCTATCACGTCGAGATCGAGCTCCGTACGACGGCGACGCTCCAGCCACAGACTGACCGCAAACCCTACCTACCGCGCGTCGCCTCGCGCGAGGCTCGGTGGTACGCGGGCGATTTCCACGTCCACTCCCGCGACAGCACGGACGCGACTCCCTCGGTCGACGACATCGCGGTCTACGCGCGCGCGCACGGGCTCGACTTCGTCGAAATCTCCGACCACAACGTGTTTGGCGGCCAGGACTATTTCGCCGAAGCGGCGGCGGCCCACCCCGATCTCCTGCTGCTTCCAGGCGTGGAGTTCACCACCTACGCCGGTCACGCGAACGGGATCGGCGCGACGCGTTGGGTCGATCACAAGATCGGTCAGCCCGGCGTCACGATCGACGGCGCGGTGGCCGCGTTCAAGGAGCAAGGGGCCCTCTTCGCCATCAATCACCCCAAGCTCGACCTCCACCAGTGCATCGGCTGCGAGTGGCGGCACGACCTCGACGGATCGAAGATCGATGCCGTCGAGATAGCGAACCTCGGCCTGGCGAGCGGCGGCGCGATCATGCTGCCAGGCGCGATCGGCTTCTGGGACGCCCTCTGCGCCCGCGGCCACCACGCAGCCGCGCTCGGAGGCAGCGACGACCATCGCGCCGGCACGGCGACGGGCATGTTCGCGAGCAGGCTCGGTGAACCGGTCACGATGGTCTTCGCCGAGGAGCTGAGCGCGGCCGGGATCCTCCAGGGGATCCGCAACAACCGCACCGTCGTGAAGCTACGCGGCGCGGCCGATCCGATGGTGGACCTCACCGCAGAGCCCGGCACGGCGACGGAAGCGGATGGAACGCGCCACCTCCGCGCGAAGGTGACCGGGCTCGCCGGCGTCCCCGGCGCGACCGTACACGTGCGCCTCGTCAAGAATGGCCTCGCGGAGCCGCCTGTCCTCGTGCCGGCGGATGGTTTCACGCACGAGGTCATCGTCACCGCTCCCACGACGGGGGAGGATCGGTACCGTGCCGAGGTCCTCGTCAACGGCTTGCTTCGGACCATTACTAGCAACGTATTCCTCCTCCATTAGCCCCCACCCAGCGCGGCTTCGCCGCGCTGCCTCCCCCTTGCCCGTGCTCGGGCCTTCGGCCCTGCGCGCGGACGGGGGAGGAGCTTGCTCGTTGGTCGGTGCGTTCGTGTGACCGGACGCTGCGGGAGGTGAGCTCCCATCGCCCATGCTTCGCGGCGCGGATGCGCGCCGAGCTACGGGACGCGCACCTTCCGCGCCGCGCACGAGCGCCGCGCTCCTTCCCCACCGCCATGGCGCGGCACGCAAGCTGCGCTTGAGCCTTCGCTCGGCGCGCATCCGCGCCGCTCAGGAGGCTTCATGTTTGGTCGCTCGCTCGTCACCCCGGCTCACGCGCTCGGGATGGGCCCCCACCCAGCGCGGCTTCGCCGCGCTGCCTGCCCCTTGTCCGTGCTCGGGCCTTCGGCCCTGCGCGCGGACGGGGGAGGAGCTTGCTCGTTGGTCGGTGCGTTCGTGCAACCGGAAGATTGCATATCTCGGCGGGACATGCGGTGTCTTAATCGAGCTGCGGGAGGTGAGCTCCCATCGCCCATGCTTCGCGGCGCGGATGCGCGCCGAGCTACGGGACGCGCACCTTCCGCGCCGCGCACGAGCGCCGCGCTCCTCCCCCACCGCCATGGCGCGGCACGCAAGCTGCGCTTGAGCCTTCGCTCGGCGCGCATCCGCGCCGCTCAGGAGGCTTCATGTTCGGTCGCTCACTCGTCACCCCGGCTCACGCGCTCATCCTCGAACAGCGCGCTCGCACCATGCGCTTCGCGCCTACCCGCGGCGAGGAGTGCCTCTGGCGCGTCCTCTCCGGCTCCAAAACCGGCTTCGCCTTCCGTCGCCAGCTCGTCATCGCGAATCACATCGTCGACTTCGCTTGCACCAAGGTCCGCCTCGCCGTCGAGGTGGACGGTGGCGCTCACCAAGGGCGCGAGCCACACGATGCCCAGCGGGACCGCGAGCTCGAGGCACTCGGCTGGAGCGTCGTCCGCATCCCGGAGCAGCTCCTCTTCTCCAACCTCGAGGAAGCTGTCCGCCGCATCCTCGCTCGCGCCATGCGGGCGCGTTGAGGCCACGATAGCATCGCGTGATGGCGAGGCGTGGCTGGGCAACCGGAGTCGTCGTGCTCGTCGCGATCGCGGCCGGCGGCGGTGGCGGCGTCTACCTCTACAAAGAGGCGATCGGGACGGGCACGGACGCGGCGCATCGCGATGGTGGTCCGGGCGATGCCTCCGTCGACGCGCGAGCCGGTCGCGGGAAGTCGAAGGTGGCCAAGAAGGGCCGCACGCGCGGGGGCAAGTCGCACGCGGGTCCCAAGCCGAAGGGCGGCGGCGACGACCAGGGCGACGAAGGCGACGACGACATCGCCGAGCCCTTCAATCCGCCCTTCCGCGGTCGCGGCCCGGCCGGGCCGACGTACGACGCGGCGATCGCGTCGTACAAGCGGGAGATCAACATGGGCGCCAGGGCCGAGCCCGATCTCACCGACGCTCAGCTCTCGGGTCCGATGCACAACGGCGCGTTCGTGGGCGAGTGCGGCGCGCCCGACAACATGAAGGTGACGGTCAAGGTCGCGATCCGCGGAGGCCGCCCCGCCGGCGTCAGCGTCCACACGAGCCCGCCCGATCCGGACGTCGCGGGCTGCATCGACCGGTATGTGCGCACGTTCTCGTGGCCGTCGAGCAGCAAGATGGATTCGTTCACCACGACCTACTGACCACGCTTGCGCAGTCATCGAACGATCGTGCGCAAGCATCGATCGGTCTGGGCGACGTAGCCGGAGCCGAAGATCGCGACGTGCACGAGCAGGAAGTAGAGCTGGTAGAGCGCGACGCGATCGGTGTGGCCGGGGAGGAGAGGGAAGCTCTCCTCGTACGCGTCGAAGGTGCGGCGCGGGAAGCCGCCGAAGAGGCGCATCATCGCGAGGTCGAGCTCGCGCGCGCCGCCGGAGACGGCGGGATCGAAGACGCAGGGCGTGCCATCTCCCGCCGCGCACGCGTTTCCGGACCAGAGATCGCCGTGCAGGCGCGCGGGCGGCTCGGCGTCGCCGACGAGCTCCTCCATCCGCTCCGCGACGCGGTCGACGAGCGCGCGCGTGCTCGCCTCGAGGTCACAGCGCTCCGCGAGCGCGAGGATCCTTTCGTCGCGATAGAAGTCCGCCCAGCGAGCGTGCGGGGTGTTGCGCTGCTCGGTGAGCCCGATGAAGTTGTCGCGATCGAGACCGAACGACGGCGCGCCGCTTCGATGCAGCTCGGCCAACGCGTGTCCGAAGCGCTCGGCGGAGGCGCCGTCCAGGGCGCGGAGCTCGAGCGCCTCCAGCACGAGGAAGTCGTCGCCGCGCGCGAGCACGTCGGGCACGCGGAGCGCGCGAGGGCCGCGCAGGAAGGCGAGCCCGTGCTCCTCGGCGTCGACCATCGCCCGAGCGCGCCGATCATGCGGCGCCTTCACGAAGACGCGCCTCCCGTCGCAGAGCTCCACCACGCCCGCGCTCGGCGGCGACGATGCGTCGCGCGGGCGCGAGCCGAGCGCGCGCTCGAGCGTCGTCGCGAACGTCGGCGCGGCCGTCACAGCGCGTGCTTCCGGCGGAGGCCGGCGAGGAGCGCCGTGCAAGCCTCGACGCAGATGTCGACGACCTCCTCGAAGCCCTCGCGCTCTCCGTAATAGGGATCGGGCACGTCCGCGTCGCGTGGACCGTCGAGCACGTGGTCTCGTGCGAGCGAGATCTTCGCCTTCATCGCGTCGGTCGACGCGAGCCGAAGGAGGGACTCTACGTGCGTCGTGTCCATCGCGACGACGTAGTCGAAGCGATCGAAGTGGTGCGCCTTCCAGTGCTGGGCGCGGCTCTCGAGGCGATAACCGCGCGCCTCCGCGGCGCGGATGGTGCGCGGATCGGGGCGCTCGCCGACGTGCCAGCTCCCGATTCCGAAGCTCTCGACGTGAAAGGTATGCGCGAGCCCAGCCTCCGCGACGAGCTTCTTGAAGACTCCCTCCGCCGTAGGCGACCGGCAGATGTTCCCGGAACAGACGAAGCAGACTCGGATCTTCCCGTCGCTCACACCTCTTGTTTATCCTGAAACGACGGAAACAAGCTCGCGCAGAGTGTTTACGGCACCGTGTTCCGACCTGCCGGCACGAGCCAGCTCTCGCGGTCAGAAGGCCGTCGACGGGATCCGTACGGGCTGCGTGCCCGCGTCACCGTCGCCGAGCGTGCCGTCTGCATGACGCGCGGAGATGTCCAGGACGTTCGGACCAGACTCCTCATCGAAGCGCCAGTAGCCGACGAGACCGGGCTCGTTGCCGGTGAGCGGCTTCCCCATCGTCGCCTGGATCTCCGCTGCCGTTCGGACGACGTTCCAGGCGCGGACCTCGTCGATGCTCCCCTCGAAGAAGTGAGCATTACCGAAATTCGCGCCGATATCCATGTTGGGATTCGCCGTGAGGGAAGTCGTGCTCATGCCGGACGGCGTCCCGTCCACCACGCCGTTCACAAAGAGGGTGACGGTCCCCGTGCTCTTGACGCGCGTGACGGCGACGTGGACCCATTGCCCTGTCGCGACGTTCGACGTGCCGACCACGGAGTGGTCGGGCGCGGCGATGCGGTGCGCCGCTACTCGGCGCTGGCGTTTTCGCTTCTGGCTCGTAAAGTCCCCTCGTGAGGCACTCCACCGTTCTCTTCGTCCTCCTCGCCGCCTGTTCGTCGTCGAGCCAGCGCGCTGGGTTCTCTGATACCGCGCCGCCCGACACGACGACGTCCTCCTCTTCGGGAGGAGCCTTCACGCCAACGGACTCGGACGCGTCGGCGCCGACGGACGATGACTGCTCCGAAGCCTCGAAGCTCGTCTACGTGCTCTCGTCGAGCTACGACCTCCTCAGCCTCACACCGAGCACGGGCACCTTCGCGCTGATCGGCCACCTCGATTGCGCCGACACGATGACCCCGAACTCGATGGCAGTCGATCGCTCCGGCACCGCGTGGGTCAACTACGCGAGCGGCAACCTCTTCAAGGTCAGCACCAAGGACGCATCGTGCGAGAAGACGACCTACAAGAAGCAAGGCGGCTTCACGCGCTTCGGAATGGCGTTCGCGTCGGACGCGGCCGGGTCCGACGCCGAGACGCTGTTCATCAACGGCATCGGTGACTCGTTCGTCTCCTCGAAGGGCCACGGCCTCTTCAAGGTCGACCAGCAAACCCTGAAGCTCGAGGAGATCGGCGACTTCAGCGACAGCTTGAAGGAGCAGCCCGCCGAGCTCACCGGCCGCGGCGACGGCAAGCTCTTCGGCTTCTTCACGACGAAGCCCCACGCGACGCTCGCCGAGATCGACAAGGCGACCGGCGCGACCTCGAACGTGAAATCGCTCACCGGCGTCTCGACCGGCGAGGCCTGGGCCTTCTCGTACTGGGGCGGCGACTTCTGGTTCTACACCGCGGCGCTCGGCGCGAAGGCCTCCACCGTCACTCGCCTCGCGACGAGCGGCGACGGCAAGATCTCGAAGGTGACGACGAACGCGGACGACATCGCCAAGGCAAACACGGACGGCAAGTTCCTGATCGTCGGCGCGGGCGTCTCCACGTGCGCGCCGCTCGAGCCGCCGAAATAGAATGCCCCCACCCAGCGCGGCTTCGCCGCGCTGCCTCCCCCTTGTCCGTGCTCGGGCCTTCGGCCCTGCGCGCGGACGGGGGAGGAGCTTGCTCGTTGGTCGGTGCGTTCGTGTGACCGGATGCTGCGGGAGGCGAGCTCCCATCGGCCATGCTTCGCGGCGCGGATGCGCGCCGAGCTACGGGACGCGCACCTTCCGTGCCGCGCATGGACGCCGCGCTCCGCCCTCACCGCCATGGCGCGGCACGCAAGCTGCGCTTGAGCCTTCGCTCGGCGCGCATCCGCGCCGCTCAGGAGGCTTCATGTTCGGTCGCTCGCTCGTCACCCCGGCTCAGGCGCTCATCCTCGAAGAGCGCGCTCGCACCATGCGCTTCGCGCCCACGCGCGGGGAGGAGTGCCTCTGGCGCATACTCTCCGGCTCCAAAACCGGCTTCGCCTTCCGTCGCCAGCTCGTCATCGCGAATCACATCGTCGACTTCGCTTGCACCAAGGTCCGCCTCGCCGTCGAGGTGGACGGTGGCGCTCACCAAGGGCGCGTGGCCCACGATGCCCAGCGGGACCGTGAGCTCGAGGCACTCGGCTGGAGCGTCGTCCGCATCCCGGAGGAGCTCCTCTTCCAGAACCTCGAGGAAGCGATCCGCCGCATCCTCGCCGGCGCCATGCGGGCGCGTTAAACGCATTGCGCCGCGAGTCCTCTGGCGGTGGCGCTATGGTGTGACTTCGAGCGCGGCCGCGCCGCGCCATCGGCTCACGAGCGTCCCTGCGTCGTCCACGGCGAAGCACCACAGACTGTCCTTCACCTGAATCGCACGCGGTGTGGTCTCCACCGCGAGATCGAGCAAAGGAATGCCGATGGGCTTCGCCTCGACGCGCGTGCGGAGCGCGGCCAGCGACATTCGACCCGGATGCGCCACCGGCACCTGAACATGCTTCGACACCGGCGGCGACGTAAGGTGCACCGGACGGCCTCGCGCGAGGATCCACGTCAGGCCGGTCATCTCGATCAAGTCCGGTAGATGGTGGTTGTTGAACGGCGTCGTGACCCACGCGCGCTCTCCGTCGTGCGGTCGAAACAGGTCGTCATGATGCGACGTCTGCGAGCCGTGGTGCGGGATCTTGAGCACGAGGACGTCGCTCGCCGCTGGGCTGCTGGCAAGGATGCCTCGCCAGCCGGAGTTGCTCGGAGTGTCAGTCGGTAGATCGCTTCCTAAAAGCACGCCGGCACTTCCGTACTGGATGAGGATGGCCGCGCTCGCGTCGTTGGGGTCGTCCATCGTGTGGTTCACCGGCGGCGAGAGGATCTGTGCGACGACGCCGGGGCCAAGCGGCAGACTCGCGCCGACCTCGAGATCCAGCCGTGTTGCCGGGAGCCGCTCGAGCGCGGCGATCCCTCGAGCGACCTTCTGCCCGGAGATTCTACGACTGGTGACGTGTGACGGGACAGCCGCGCTACGCGATCGAGGAAGCGCAACGACCTTGATCGCGTCGCCGTACGTCTCGCACAGCTCGACGATCCCGCGCGCGTGATCGAGATGCGGGTGGGTGAGCGCGTACGCGAGGATCGGCTCGTCAGGATGGCGATAGCGGCGCAGCACCTCGACGAGCCCCGACTCGGCCGCGCCGCTCTTGCAACCGTCCGCGAGGATCCAGCCGGCTCGGTTCGCGAGAGCGACCGCGATGGCCTCGCCTTCGCCGGGACCGACGACGAAGACATGCATGAACCGCGGATCGAGCGTCGCGAGCGAGCCGACCTCCACGCTGTCCGGCAGCGGGCTCATGCCGGGGTCGGGTCGGTCGGTAGCGCGCCTCCCGACAAGACCTCATAGCCCTCGTCGTCCTCGTCGACGTCGGGCGCAGCATTGACGAGCCGCACGCGCACCATGGCGCGCTCTTCGCCGTAGAACCCCATCTCGAAGAACTGATCCGGCTCCGCCGCCGAGCCGGACCATTCGGTCCACTCGGTCGCCGCGACCGTACGCTTGAACACGCGGCGCTCGCTCTGGACGAGCGCACCGACGAACGTCACGCCCTCGGCGTCGACGGAGAGAACGCGCCCCGGCATCCAGTCGGCGAGCTCTTGCCCGCCCCACGTCCGCTCCAACAGCACGGGCCTCAGCCAGCGCTTGGCGATCGGGAAGTCCGCCGGGTAGACGGACTCGCCGAGCGCCACCGCCTCGAGCGCGTCTTCGAAGCGCTGTCGCAGACGCTCGAGGACGACGTGCTCGCCCAGCCATTGCCGTGGGATCATCCGGTAGGCCCTCGCCGCCCGTTCGACCTCTCCCGCGTCGAGCCACTCGTTGACGACCCAGCAGTGGAAGTGCCGGGCGAGGAGAGGATCGCGGCGGACGCGCGTACCGTTGGGGTCCACGCGCTCGAGGCTCTTCGCCCACTCCCGATCGGCCGCGTCATAGCGGAGGTCTTTGATGAGGAACGTCACGAGCCGCGCGTTCCACCATGGGTTGGCGGAATCACGCTCGATGGCGTTGCGGTAGGCCCGCTCGACATCGACGCGCGGCGCGCCGGTACGCTCGAGGTTGAACCCGAGGTAGTGCCACGCGTAAGCGTCCTTTGGGTCGGCCTTCAGGACGCGCTCGTAGAGGGCCGCCGCCCGCGCGAACTGGCGGTACTCCGCGCTCAAGGACCACGCGCGGTCGAGGATCTGCTCTGGGCCTGCAAGGGACAGCGACTCCCACTCTGCTTCGCCGTGCAGAGCCATGTGCCCGAGGTGATGCGCGCGCTCGAGCCAGTGCATGATCTTGCTCGCATCACGCGGAGGCTGCACCGCACCGTCGCGAGACCGGTGATGCGCGGCGAGGGCGTCGTGCGTCCTCCATCCCGGCCGGCGCTTCCGGAGCGCGAAGCTGATCTCCGCCCGCACCTGATCCGGAAGGCGCAGCGCTCCATCGTGCTCGTAGGCGATGCACTCCGTGAAGAACGGAGTGTGCCCTGCGGGAGGCGCGGCGACGGCGAGCGCGAGCGTACGGTCCACGGGGAATCGCGCGCTCGCGAGGCGAACGAAGGCATCGGCGATGGGCCGGTTGCCCGGATCGAGGAGCCGTTCGACGATCGCGTCGATCACGGGTCGTAGATCGCGAATGCCCGCAGCGAGCGTCGCTACGAGCTCGTCGGGGTCCTGCCCGAGCGCAGCCGCACCGACGAGACCGCGAAACTGGATGGGCGAGAGCCTCTCGGCCCCCACACACGCACGAACGCGTTCGAATGCGGGGCCATACGCCCCCCAACGCGCGGCATCGGCCAACGCTCCAGGCTCGATCGCCGGAGGCGGAAGCTCGAGCCGCTCCGCGAGGTCACCGGCGAGCTCGGCAGACTCCTCGTGCGCGATCACGACGACAGAGGCGCCGCCGCCGGTGAGCCCCGCGAAGAACGCACGAGCGTTCGCCTCACGACGCGCACGCGAGGCGCTCACGAGACCGAGGAGCCGCCACGACTCGGGCAGACGGACCACGATGACGCGTGCCTCCCGGGCGGCGATCGTCGCGAGCGCAGCGGCGCGTTCGCCGATCGGCCGCGCGGTGTCGCGCGCGATCTCCATGGCTTCCTCGTTCAACGCCGCTGCGATCTGAAGGAGTCCATGTGCTGGACCGTCATGCCCCTGGAACGGAGGGAGCGACACGTGGACGCCGTGCGGCCCAAGAGCTCGCTGGAGCTTGCTCGCGAGCGTCAGACGCCCGGAGCCCGTCGGTCCAACGACGATCACGCTCTTGCCACGATAGAGCTCGCTCGAGACCGATGCGGCGATGGCGTCGAGCTCGCCGAGAAGGGCAAGACTCATCGCGGGGTAGGGTACCGCATCGACTGCGAGTTTCGCAGACGGATCTGCGCCCAGACCATTGCGGCTCGCGCGAGGATTGCGACGTCCGCTACGGGGACGTGGCGAAGGCGAAGTCGAACTTCGTGGTATCGCAGTCGAAGAGCGGCACGATCGACGTGGCACCGGAGGCCAGCATCGTCGTCGTCATGTCGGAGAGCGTCCGGTTCGCTTCGGGGATGTTCGACGGATCCTTCGACGAGATGACGCGGTGCTCGCCGCACGCGTCGACGTCTTCGAAGAAGCGCGTGCTCCCCGTCTGCGAAACGAGCGCCTCGTCGCCGTAGAACACTTGGCCGCCGACGGTGGTGAGGAGAACGTCGGCGGGCTTCGCGTCGATGACGGCGCGGTAGGGGTTCGCGGCGTCGCCGCGGACGACCATGAGATCGGCCGCCTTCCCGACCGCGATCGAGCCGAGCTTGTCGTCGAGGCCGACGATCTCGGCGGGGTTCTTCGTCGCCATCTCGTAGAGATCGCGGTCCGTGAGGATCGAGTTGAACTGCGTCTTGTTGACCCGGTCTGCCATCTTGAGCTCGGCGAGCAGGTTGGCGGAGCCGGACGGCGTCCAGTCGGGCGCGAGCGCAACCTTGATGCCCTCGCGGATGGCGATCGGGATCTTCGTCGTCTGCCCGTAGAGGATCATGTTCGACAGCGGCGACCACACGATCTTCATGCCCGCTTGGCCCATCTCGTGGAGCTGCGCCTCGGTGAGACCCGTCGAGTGGATGCCGACGACCTGGGGCTTCAGGAGATCGAGGTTTTTGAGCTGCTCGAGCTCGTTCGACGAGCTCGCGTCGATGCCCTCCGCCAGGTGCACGAGGAACGCCTTCGTCTTGCCGCTCGCGAACTGCGCGTTCAGGGTGCGCGCTTCGGACGCCGAGATGCTGCTGATCGCGAGGACGTTCTGCCGGACGTGATCGGCGCAGAAGTTTCCGAACTCGACGTTGCGCGCCCACGAGCGTGTGCACGCGAGGTCGACGGATCCTTGAATCGTCGTTGTGCCGCCTGCGAGCGCACGAAGCTCGCCGTACTTGATGGCGTCGCACTGACGCCGAGCGCCCTTGACCGCGTTGTAGGGCTCCTTCACCGCGTCCCTGTAGGCGGCGAGACGGGCCCATTGATAACGATTGTTGAAGCGCCGGCCCGCGTTCCAGAGCGGCAAGAAGTTGTACGCGACGTGGTTGTGCAGATCGACGAGGCCCGGCGAGACGATGCCGCCGGTCTCGACGACGTTCGTTACCCCCGCGGGGATCGATGCGCGGTCTGCGACGACCGCCGCGATCCTCTCGTTCTGCACGACGACATATCCCGGCGTCGGACCGCTCGGCGTCAGGAGCGTCCCCCCGAGGGCATACGGGGCGTGCGCGATCGCGGAGCAACCGGTGGAGAGCTCCTGCACATCGGTCTCGCTCGCATCCGTTTCCTCGACCTCGTCTACGTCGTCGGTCGCCGGCGCGACGCACGCAGCCGCGAACGCCGCCACAGCGAGCGCACACATCACCATCCATCCGCGGTGAATGTAGGTCGGCCTGCGCACGGTTTCGAAACGAGCGTGGTGCATAACCGGTGCACAGAAGCCAGACGGCGAGGGCCATGTAAAGCTGCCGTCCGCATCGAGACGATGTGCAGACACAGAC
Source organism: Labilithrix sp. (assembly GCA_019637155.1). NCBI lineage: Bacteria > Pseudomonadati > Myxococcota > Polyangiales > Labilitrichaceae > Labilithrix > Labilithrix sp. The sequence continues at coordinate 380,558 of JAHBWE010000007.1, forward strand.
TCCTTCGAGACGGCTTCTACAATCTACGTCTCCGACGCGTCGGCATGGCGTGGCTGCGGCGCGAGGTAGGTCTCGCGCTCCCTCGACGCGGAGGGCATCGGCGTCACGCGGCCGATCGACGGCCCGTTCGAGCGCGACGGCTTCGTGGTCAGCTTCTGGCATCGCGAAGCGGTCGCGAGCGAAGGGCCCGCCCCGGCCGCCGCCGGCAAGGAGCTCTTGCGCGCGCACGCCGCGCTCGCGCGCTACGACGGCGCGCTGCCGGAGTGGGGCGGCTTCGAGGAGGCGCGACACGTGCTCGAGCGCGTGCGCACGAGCGGCATGATGACGGCGGTGGAGCGCGCGTGGAGCGCGCGTGGGAAGCGGCGGAGCGCGTCGTGGCCGGCGCGCGGGGGCGGAGCGCGTCGTTCCAAGCGGTGCACGGCGACGCGCACATCCGGAACGTCCTCGCGACCGCGCGCGGCGTGCTGTGGACGGACTGGGAGGACGCGTTCCTGGAACCGATCGAGTTCGACCTCGCGTGCCTTCGCTGCGCTGCCTCCCCCTTGCCCGTGCTCGGGCCTTCGGCCCTGCGCGCGGACGGGGAGGAGCTTGCTCGTTGTTCGGTGCGTTCGTGTGACCGGAGCGATGTACATCTCGTTGGGACATGCAGTGTTGTCGACGGGCTCATCGTGAACTGCGAGAGGCGAGCTCCCTTCGCCCATGCTTCGCGGCGCGGATGCGCGCCGAGCTACGGGACGCGCGAGCGCCTGCGCCGCGCTCATCCCTCACCGCCCCGGCGCGGCACGCAAGCTGCGCTTGAGCCTTCGCTCGGCGCGCAACCTCGCTCGCGTCGATCATGCAGCGGGAGACGGTGACGAGGCGCCGCGCGAGAAAGCCGACGGTCGGTCTCCCAATTCTCGCCGTCCATCGGGAGGGTGCAATCGCCGCGAACGCGACGTCGGACATGCACGGTGAACCGTGACCGACACGCACGTGCATATCGCCGAGCGCCTGGACTGTGATCTCGCTGTTCGTCACCGGACCGCGAGCGGCGCTGTGATAGAATTAGGCTCTTATCTGCGCGCTACGGGAGGATCATGGCTGACTCGGACGACGAGCTTCGCGCCCGCGCGGAAGCGCGGGTAGGCACGGTGCTTCGCGAGAAGTACACGGTCGAGGAAATCATCGGCGTGGGGGGTATGGCGTCTGTCTATGCCGCCTCACACCGGAACGGCCGTCGCGTAGCGCTCAAGCTCCTGCATCCCGAGCTGTCGCTCCGCGCAGACCTGCGGAAGCGGTTCCTCCGCGAGGCACAAGCCGCAAACGCGGTGAAACATCCCGGAGTGGTCGCGGTGCTCGACGATGACGTCGCCGAGGACGGGGCTGCGTTCCTCGTCATGGAGCTGCTGGATGGCCAAAGCGTGGAGGAGCTTTGGGAGGCGCATGGGAAGCGGCTACCCACGAAGGCGGTGCTGACCCTGGCGGCTGACCTTTGCGCGGTCCTCGCCGTTGCGCATGACGCAGGTGTCATTCACCGCGATCTAAAGCCAGCCAACCTGTTCGTCACGGAGGCGGGCGAGCTGAAGGTCCTCGACTTCGGAATCGCGCGCGTGCGCGATGCAGCGACCACGAGCGCGACGAGCGCGACGTCGACGGGCTCGGTGTTCGGAACGCCCGCCTTCATGGCACCAGAGCAGGCTGGCGGACTTGTAAACGAGTTGGGGCCGCTCACCGACCTTTGGGCGGTGGGCGCAACGATGTACACGCTCCTCAGCGGACGTCCGGTGCACGACGGGCAATCGGGTCAGCACATCGCGATCCTGGCGGCCACTCAACCCGCGGCGTCTCTCGCGTCGGTGCTGCCCGAGGCACCGGAGGATGTCGTCGCGATCGTGGATCGCGCGCTTGCGTTCAACAAGACGGACCGCTGGGAGTCCGCCGCCGCGATGCGGACTGCGCTTTGCGAGGCTCAGACGCGCTTGCCCGAACCGGAGGCCACGGACGATGACACGGTCGTTCGGGGCACCCTCAGCGAGACGTTGCTCGCCGTCGCGAAGCGTGAAGCCGTCGCCGTGCGCTCGGGGACGCTGGCGTCTCCGGGAAACGGAGCCGCGTTTCTGGGCGGTACGACGGGGCAGCCGGTTTCAAGCGAACCGATTACAGAGGACGCTCCGACGCGGAGGCGCGGCTCTCCGAAGTGGCGCCTCATGGGCCTCATGGGTGCCGTCGCAGCGATCGCGATTGCCGGGGTGGTCGCGACTGGCGTTATCGTGACCACCCAAAAACGCGCCGCTGAGACAGCCCCCCAGGCAACACGGAGCGCTCAGATTCCGGAAGCGACCGCTTCGCCCATCGCAATGCCGCCTGAACTGCCGCTTCGAAGCCCGCCTGTCGCGGCCGCGCCAGCTATTGCGCCGGTCCCCAATGAACCGCGGCCGACCGTTTCTGCGTCAGTGCGAGCAGCCAAACCGCCCGTGGCGCCAGCGGCAAGGCCACGAGCTGGAACGACAACGCCCGCGCCGCGACTCAACTGCAACCCACCCTTCACGAGCCAAGACGGAATCCAAGTGCACAAGCCGGGGTGCCCGTGATGCGACCTGGCTGGCCGACATTGCTCATTGGCGCGCTCCTGGGGATCGCGCCGATCGCGCCCGGTACAGCGCAGGCAAGTGACGAGAACGCCTGCTCGGCCGCGCACGTGCGCGCACAGGTTCTCAAACGCGACATGCCCAACAGACTCCTCGAACGCCGGGTCGCACTTCGCACATGCTCCAGCGACCTCTGCGCGCCGTCGATCGTTGATGCGTGTTCAGCCTGGTTGCGGGAAGTCGAGGCAAACGTTCCGAGCCTCACAGTGCGCGTTGTCGATCAGCGTGGTGTCGGCACCGATGCGGCGGTCCTGATCGACGGCAGAATGCAAGTTCCGGGGCTGCCGCTGGAACTCGACCCTGGTGAGCACACGATCGTCGTCACTGGAGTCGGGCGTGAGGAGTCGAGAAGTGTTCTCTTGCGCGCGGGCGACAAGAATCACGCGATGCAGATCGTCTTGGGATCCAATTCGACAGCACAAGCGTCTGGTGCCGGGCTCAAGCGCTCGGAACGACGGCGCGTTCCAACGGGCACTTGGATCTCCTACGGCATCGGCGCCGTCGGCTTGGGAAGTTTGTTGACCGGTCTGCTGCTGGCCGTGAGCAAGGAAGAGCAGCTCGCTGCCGAGTGTCACGACGACAAATGCCCTTCATCGTCGAAGGACATCGTTACTGCGTATCATGCCGGTCGGATCATGGCGTTCGCCGGTGGCGGCGTTGCACTGGTGGGTGCTGTAGTCGGCTCGGTCTTGTTACTCACGGCGGACCCTGACCCCATCCCTCAGCGGCAGACTGCCCGAATTGAACTTCTCTTCGGCGCAGGACAGGTCGCACTCAAGGGAGCGATGTGACGTTCAGGGCCTACTCGCGAATCTGCGTAGTGCTTGCTAGCAGCGTGGTGACGATCGCGTTGTCATGCACGAACTACCACGTTGATGATCGCGCGTTTCAAGGCGGTTCCGGCGACAGTTCTGAAACCGACGCCGGCAGCGTGCAACGCCCTCTGCCACGCCCACCCGAACCCGATGGGTCTTGCACCGCAGGGTTTCACCGTTGCGGGGACCTCTGCGCTCCCAACGATTCCCCGGAGAGCTGTGGAACTTCGTGTACCCCCTGCCCAGCTTTCTTTCAGGCGACTCCGACATGCGAGGGCGAAAAGTCGTGCGGCCTGAAATGCAATCCGGGGCATGAGGATTGCAACCGCAATGCACAAGACGGATGCGAGGTCGACGTCGCGAATAGCCCAGACGACTGCGGGACATGCGGGACTCGTTGCGCGCCACTTTCTGGGACAGGTTTGGGGGCGACACAGCGGCGGTGCGAATCCGGAAAATGTCGCTATGAGTGCAAGGGATACCAAGACTGCAACGTTCTCGAAAACGGGTCCAACGTCGACGGTTGCGAGTGCGCGGCAGATAAGTGTTGCGCAGGAAAGTGTCCACAAGTCCACCACAATGGGATCTTCCCGTTCTGGGACTGCTCGCTTGCGACCACGGCGAGCGAGCTGGATCTAGCAATGGCGGCTTGTAAGTCCGCTGGAGATCGGGACTGCACCGACTACGAAGCATGCAACGGCCGAGCGGTATGCGGCTCGATCGGGGCCACACTCTGTCAATGCTGGGCGTATTCTGGCCCGAACGCACGCCGCATGAACCGCGGTCAGAGCGGTCAGGGCTGCGTGTGCCCAACATCCGCGGACCCGACTTGGTACTAGCTCTAGAGCAAAGGATAGCGAGAGTCATGAATGCGAACAATCCGACGGATGCACAGCGAAAAGCTGAAAGGGACCTGCGTGACGCACGCGTATTGTTTACAAATTACCTCACGCTCACTCGACACTGGGTGCGGCAGATACCGCAGGAGACGGGCGTATTCCTCTACCCAAGCGACACGATTGAGTCTGACTCGATGGTCTTCGCGTCGATATTCTCCTGCGTATGGGAAGCGATCAAGTTCCCGCCGATATTTCGCAGCTACCTCGCCGCGAAACCTGATGCCTTTATAGAACTGCGCAAGATTATCAACCCGAACGCCGACGGATATGCAGCTCATGCACGATTTTGGGTCAACAATGGCTCCGACACCGACGTGATTGAATGCAAGGGTCTCACGGCGGAATGCACACGGAATCTGGCCCGAACACTCCGCAACGGCCTCAACCATTTCAACTATCGCTACATCGACGTCACACCTAGTGCGTATTTCGACAATCTTGGTCTCTCGCTACCACCCGCGATGCAAAGCGCCGCGCGAGAGCCGACGCTCGGAGGCAACTACCGCATCTTCGTGGTCGACCACGGGCAAGCGGGGTTCATGAGACCAAACTCAGACACGCGAATCGTGGAAACGCTCTTTGCGCATCTTCGCTACCACCTCTTCTGTTTCCTCGCCCGTATCCTCACCGAACCGGGAGACGCTTACGTTACTGACATTCTTACGCTCTCACCGCTCGGCCCCGTCCCGACGCTTACTGCTGCTCTGCCGACCGTATCCGCGAGGTGTGCTCGCTGCGGCGAGGTGGCGCCCTCGGCCTGATGTGACCCGGTTCGGCCTTAGTCCGGTCGAATTTAGCAGCTCCACCATGGAAATAGTTCGGCCGTCGAGAGCGTTGCGCAGGCACGATGTTCAACGTGGAGCAGGTCCGGGCGAAGTATGAGCGTTTGCGCGGCGTCATGGATGAACGCGTGACGCGTCTCCGGGCCGCGGCGGAGGCAGAGGTGCTGGGCTACGGCGGCATTGCGACAGTCGTTGAAGCGACCGGGATCAGCAAGACTCGAATCCGAGCTGGTCTTCGCGACCTCGCCGAGCTGGCTGCGAATCCTCCGGATCCTGGAGATCGTTAACAGGAACCACATCGTCGACTTCGCTTGCACCAAGGTCCGCCTCGCCGTCGAGGTCGACGGCGGCGCTCACCACGGGCGCGAGCCCCACAACGCCCAGCGGGACCGCGAGCTCGCCGCCCTCGGCTGGGAAGTCGTCCACATCCCGGAGGAGCTCCTCTTCGCCAACCTCGAGGAAGCCGTCCGCCGCATCCTCGCTCGCGCCTTGCGTTAACGACGAACGCCGCGAGTCCCTCTCGGGATCGCGGCGTTCGCGAAGCTCACCTTGCGGGAGCTAGAGGATCACTCCTCGTTCACCGCCGCGAGCTGGCTCGGCGTCGGCTGCGGGATCGGCTGCGGCTGGTAGCGCGACTGGTCCTGCTCCACCGCCTCGCCGTCGACAACGACGTTGAGGACCTTGTACGCCGCGAGGCCCGTGCCGGCCGGGATCAGACGGCCCATGATCACGTTCTCCTTGAGACCGCGCAGCGTGTCCGTCTTCCCGTTGATCGCCGCTTCCGTGAGCACCTTGGTGGTCTCCTGGAACGACGACGCCGAGATGAAGCTCTCCGTCGAGAGGCTCGCCTTCGTGATGCCGAGAAGCAGCGGCTCTGCGATGCCCGGCTTGCCGCCGCGCTCGATGACCCGTGAGTTCTCACGCTCGAAGATGTGCTTCTCGACGTTCTCGTCCACCAGGAAGTTCGTGTCGCCCACGTCCTTGATGCGCACGCGGCGCAGCATCTGGCGGACGATCACCTCGATGTGCTTGTCGTTGATGGCGACGCCCTGCAGGCGGTAGACCTGCTGGATCTCGTTCACGAGATACGCCGCAAGCTCCTTCTCGCCCTTCACGCGCAGGATGTCGTGCGGGTTTGCCGGGCCGTCCTGCAGCGGCTCGCCTGCGCGCACCCGGTCGCCCGGTTGGACGTGGATGTGCTTGCCCTTCGGGATCAGGTACTCGCGGGACTGATCGTTGAGGGGCTGGCCGTCGTGGCTGAAGGGCGTGATGAGGACCTTGCGCTTGCCCTTCGTGTCCTTGCCGAAGGAGACCTCGCCGTCGATTTCCGCGATGATCGCGTGGTCCTTGGGCTTCCTGGCCTCGAAGAGCTCCGCCACGCGCGGGAGGCCGCCCGTGATGTCCTGCGTCTTCGTCGACTCGCGCGGGATCTTCGAGATGACGTCGCCCGGCTCGAGGATGTCGCCGTCCTGGACGACGATGTTCGCGCCGACCGGGAGGAGATAGCGGGCTTCGAGGGTGGAGTTGGGGAGCTTGAGCGTGTCGCCCGTCTCCGGGTGCTTGAGGCTGACGCGCGGGCGGAGGTCCGCCGCGCGGGACTCGATGACCACCTTGCGCGAGAGGCCCGTGACCTCGTCGAGCTTCTCGATCATCGTCACGCCCTCGACGATGTCGCCGAACTTCGCGACGCCGCCGACCTCCGTGAGGATGACGTTCGCGAAGGCGTCCCACTCCGCGAGGAGCTGGCCCGGCTTCACCTTGTCACCCTCGGTGCACTTGAGGACCGCGCCGTACACCATCCGGTGGTGCTCGCGCTCGCGGCCCGTGTCGTCCACGATCACGAGCTCGCCGTGGCGGTTCATGACCGTGACCGTTCCGTCGCGACGGCGGGCCAGGTTCGCGCCGCGGATGCGGACGAAGCCCTCGGTGCGCGCCTCGATCGAGGACTGCTCGATCTTGCCGCGCGCCGCCGCGCCGCCGATGTGGAAGGTGCGCATCGTGAGCTGGGTGCCCGGCTCGCCGATGGACTGAGAAGCGATGATGCCGATCGCCTCGCCGATGTTGACCTTGTAGCCGCGCGCGAGGTCGCGGCCATAGCACTTCGCGCAGACGCCGCGGCGGGTCTGGCAGGTGAGCACCGAGCGGATCACGATCTCCTCGATGCCCGCCTCCTCGATCTTGAAGACGAGGTCCTCGTCGAGCTCCGTGTTGTACGGGACGATGACCTCGCCCGTGAGCGGGTCGACGACGTCTTCCAGGGCGACGCGGCCGAGGATGCGGTCGCCGAGGGGCTGGATGACCTCGCCCGCGTCCTCGAGCTTCGCGACGCGGATGCCGTCGAGGGTGCCGCAGTCGAACTCGGAGATGACCGCGTCCTGCGCGACGTCGACGAGGCGACGCGTCAGGTAGCCGGAGTTGGCCGTCTTGAGCGCCGTGTCCGCGAGGCCCTTACGAGCGCCGTGGGTCGAGATGAAGTACTCGAGGACGGAGAGGCCCTCGCGGAAGTTCGCCTTGATCGGGTTCTCGATGATCTCGCCGGAGGGCTTGGCCATGAGGCCGCGCATCGCGGCGAGCTGGCGGATCTGCTGCGTCGAGCCGCGGGCGCCCGAGTCCGCCATGATGAAGATGCTGTTGAAGGAGGGCTCGACGGACTCCTTGCCGGTCTCGGAGTCGGTGACCGTCTCCTTGCCGATGACCGTCATCATCTCGCCCGTCACCTTGTCGGCGACGCCGGCCCAGATGTCGACGATCTTGTTGTAGCGCTCACCGTCGGTGATGAGGCCTTCCTGGTACTGGTCGATGACCTGCTGGACCTCGCCCTGCGCCTCGCCGAGAAGGACCGCCTTCGCGTCGGGGATGACCATGTGGTCCATGCAGATCGAGACGCCCGCCTTCGTCGCGTGCTCGTAGCCGAGCGAGCGCAGGCGGTCCGCGAGGAGGACCGTCTCCTTGTTGCGGTGCTTGCGGTAGCAAGCGTCGATGAGCGTGGAGAGCGCCTTCTTGTCGAGGGCCTTGTTCACCAGCTTGAAGGGCAGACCCTCGGGGACGATCTCCGAGATGAGGCAGCGACCGACGGTGGTGTCGACCGTGATGCGCTTCTGCGTCTCGGGGTCGATCACGCGGACGCGGATGCCGGTGTGGATCGTGACCTCACCGTTGTCGTAGGCCATGCGGACCTCCTCGCGCGACGAGTACACGCCGCGGAGGTAACCGCCCTCGACCTTGCCGTTCTTGCTCACCTGGAGCGAGCCCGGACGGTAGCAACCCCTCGCGAACTTCTTCTCGCGGGTCGCGTAGTAGAGCCCGAGGACGATGTCCTGCGTCGGGTTGATGATCGGCTTGCCGTTCGCCGGCGAGAGGATGTTGTTCGTGCTCATCATGAGCACGCGCGCTTCCATCTGCGCCTCGATCGAGAGCGGCACGTGGACCGCCATCTGGTCGCCGTCGAAGTCGGCGTTGAACGCCGCGCAGACGAGCGGATGGAGCTGGATCGCCTTGCCCTCGATGAGGACCGGCTCGAACGCCTGGATGCCGAGGCGGTGGAGCGTCGGCGCGCGGTTCAGGAGGACCGGGTGCTCGGAGACCACCTCTTCGAGGATGTCGAAGACCTCGGGGCGCTCCTTCTCCACCATCTTTTTGGCGGATTTGATGGTATTGACGTAACCCCGCTCTTCGAGCTTGTTGTAGATGAACGGCTTGAAGAGCTCGAGCGCCATCTTGGTCGGGAGACCGCACTGGTGCAGCTTGAGCGCGGGGCCGACGACGATGACGGAGCGGCCGGAGTAGTCGACGCGCTTGCCGAGGAGGTTCTGGCGGAAGCGGCCCTGCTTGCCCTTCAGCATGTCGCTGAGGGACTTGAGGGGGCGCTTGTTCGGACCGGTGATGGTCTTGCCGCGGCGGCCGTTGTCGAAGAGGGCGTCGACCGCCTCCTGGAGCATGCGGCGCTCGTTCCGGATGATGATCTCCGGCGCGTTGAGCTCGAGCAGGCGCTTCAGGCGGTTGTTGCGGTTGATGACGCGGCGGTAGAGGTCGTTGAGATCGCTCGTCGCGAAGCGGCCGCCGTCGAGCGGGACGAGCGGGCGGAGATCCGGCGGGAGGACCGGGATGACGGTGAGCATCATCCACTCCGGACGGTTGCCGGACTCGCGGAACGCCTCCGTGACCTTGAGGCGCTTCACGATCTTCTTGCGCTTCGCCTCGCTCGTCGCGGTGCGCATCTCCTGGCGGAGCGTCTCGCAGAGCTGGTGGATGTCCACGCTCTTGAGCATCTCGAGGACGGCCTCGCCGCCCATGCCCGCCTGGAACTTGTCGTCGCCGTACTCGTCCTGGAGCTGCATGTAGCGCTCCTCGGAGAGGAGCTCGCCGCGCGAGAGGGCGGTCTCCTTCGGGTCGATGACGATGTACGCCTCGCAGTAGAGGACCTTCTCGAGGTCCTTCAGCGAGATGTCGAGCATGTTGCCGATGCGGCTCGGCAGGCTCTTGAGGAACCAGATGTGCGCGACGGGCGTGGCCAGGTTGATGTGGCCGAGGCGCTCGCGGCGCACCTTGCTCTGGATGACCTCGACACCGCACTTCTCGCAGACGATGCCACGGTGCTTCATGCGCTTGTACTTGCCGCAGTTGCACTCGTAGTCCTTCACCGGCCCGAAGATCTTGGCGCAGAAGAGGCCATCCCGCTCCGGCTTGAACGTGCGGTAGTTGATCGTCTCGGGCTTCTTGACCTCACCGTGCGACCACTCGCGGATCTTCTCGGGGCTCGCGAGCGAAATGCGGATCGCGCTGAACGAAAGCGGATCCTTGGGCTTCTCGAAGAAGCTGAAGATGTCGCGCATCGGGAATTGCCTCTCTCTCTAGATACGAATCGAACTTGGTTTCAGGGCGGCGGACGGAGGAGGGAGCCGGAGCTCCCTGCGACTCACTCTTCCGCGGCCTGGTCGGCGGCCCGGATCTGACCCGGCTCGAGGAGCTCGACGTTCAGGCAGAGCGCCTGGAGCTCCTTGATGAGGACGTTGAACGACTCCGGCAGGCCCGGCTCGAGCGTGTACTCGCCCTTCACGATGGCTTCGTACATGCGCGTGCGGCCCATGACGTCGTCGCTCTTGACGGTGAGGAACTCCTGCAGCGCGTACGCGGTGCCGTAGGCCTCCATCGCCCAGACCTCCATTTCGCCGAGACGCTGGCCGCCGAACTGCGCCTTGCCACCGAGCGGCTGCTGGGTGACGAGCGAGTACGGGCCGATCGAGCGCGCGTGGATCTTGTCGTCGACGAGGTGGTGCAGCTTGAGGACGTACATGACGCCCACCGTCACCTCCTGGTCGAACGCCTCGCCCGTGCGGCCGTCGAAGAGGACCGCCTGGCCGCTCGTCGGGAGCCCCGCGAGCGCGAGGCTCGACTTGATCGCCTCCTCCGGCGCGCCGTCGAAGACCGGCGACGCGAAGTGGACGCCCTTCTTCAGCTTCTGCGCGACCTGACGCGCCTCGTCCTGCGTCAGCTTCGAGAGCATCTTGGAGATGTCCTTGTCGCCGTCGAAGATCTTGAGGATGTGCTCCTTGATCTGCGCGTCGCTGAACTTGTGGTCCAGCATGTACTGGAGCTGCCAGCCGAGCGCGAGGCCGCCCCATCCGAGGTGCGTCTCGAGGATCTGACCGACGTTCATACGAGACGGAACGCCGAGCGGGTTGAGGACGATGTCGACCGGGCGACCGTCCTGCGTGTAGGGCATGTCCTCTTCCGCCATGATGCGGGAGACGACGCCCTTGTTGCCGTGACGGCCGGCCATCTTGTCGCCGACCTGGAGCTTGCGCTTGATGGCGATGTAGACCTTCACCATCTTGATCACGCCCGGCGGGAGCTCGTCGCCCTTCGAGAGGCGATCGATCTTGTCGCGGAAGTGCTCCTCACGGACGCGGATGATCTCCTCGAGCTCCGCGAGCTTCGCCGCGATGTCCTCGGCGTCCTCGACCGGGAGCTCCGCCCAGTACTTGCGCGGGATCTCGTCGAGCGCCGCCTCGTCCATCGCCTGGCCCTTCTGGAGGAGGACCTTGCCCTTGTCGTCGACGAGCTTGCCGGTCGTGGTCTGACCGACGAGCTTCTTCTTGAGGCCGCGGAAGAACGAGTCGCGGAGGATCTTCACCTCCTCGTCGCGCTGGCGCTCGAGGCGCTCCTTCTCGGCGGTCTCGATCGAGACCGAGCGCTCGTCCTTCTCCGTGCCCTTGCGCGCGAAGATGCGAGCGTTGATGACGATGCCGCTGACGCCCGGGGGGACGCGGAGCGAGCTGTCGCGCACGTCGCCGGCCTTCTCGCCGAAGATCGCGCGGAGGAGCTTCTCCTCGGGAGAGAGCTGCGTCTCGCCCTTCGGCGTGATCTTGCCGACGAGGATGTCGCCCGGCTTCACCTCGGCGCCGATGCGGACGATGCCGCTCTCGTCGAGGTCCTTGAGGGCCTCTTCGCCGACGTTCGGGATGTCGCGGGTGACCTCTTCCTTGCCGAGCTTCGTGTCGCGCGCGACGCACTCGAACTCCTCGATGTGGATCGAGGTGAAGACGTCGTCCTTCGCGATGCGCTCGCTGACGAGGATCGAGTCCTCGAAGTTGTAGCCCTGCCACGGCATGAACGCGACGAGCACGTTCTGGCCGAGCGCGAGCTCGCCCATGTCGGTCGACGGGCCGTCCGCGAGGACGTCGCCGGCCTTCACGCGCTCGCCCGCGCGGACGATCGGCTTCTGGTTGAAGCAGGTCGACTGGTTCGAGCGCTGGAACTTGTAGAGCTGGTAGATGTCGGGGATCTCGGCCTTGTCGCTCTCGGGGCGGACGACGATGCGCGAGGCGTCGACGCTCTCGACGACGCCGTCGCGCTTGGCGAGCATGCAGACGCCGGAGTCGCGCGCGAGCTTGCCCTCCATCCCGGTACCGACGAGCGGCGCCCAGGAGCGGATGAGCGGAACGGCCTGACGCTGCATGTTCGCGCCCATGAGCGCGCGGTTCGCGTCGTCGTGCTCGAGGAACGGGATCAGGTTCGCGGCGACGGACACCATCTGGTTCGGCGCGACGTCCATGAGCTGGACCATGTCGGGCGCGACCATCTGGAAGTCGCCGTTGAGGCGCACGCTGACGAGCGACTCCTTGTACTTGCCCTTCTCGTCGGTGTCGGCGGACGCCTGCGCGATGAACTTCGCCTCCTCCTCGAGGGCGGAGTACCAGTTCACCTCGTCGGTCGCGCGGCCGTCGCCGGCGCGGCGGTACGGCGTCTCGACGAAGCCGTACTCGTTCACGCGCGCGTAGGTGCTGAGCGAGGCGATGAGGCCGATGTTCGGACCTTCCGGCGTCTCGATCGGGCAGATACGGCCGTAGTGCGTCGGGTGGACGTCGCGGACCTCGAAGCCCGCGCGCTCGCGCGTGAGACCGCCGGGCCCGAGCGCGGAGAGACGACGCTTGTGCGTGACCTCGCTCAGCGGGTTCGTCTGGTCCATGAACTGCGAGAGCTGCGAGGAGCCGAAGTACTCCTTCACCACCGCGGAGACCGGCTTCGCGTTGATGAGGTCGTGCGGCATGAGCGTGTCGATCTCTTGCGACATGCTCATGCGCTCCTTGATCGCGCGCTCCATGCGGACCAGACCGATGCGGTACTGGTTCTCCATGAGCTCGCCGACCGCGCGCACGCGACGGTTGCCGAGGTGGTCGATGTCGTCGACGGAGCCGCGGCCGTTCTTCAGCTCGATGAGGTGGCGGACCGTCTCGAGGATGTCCTGCGCGGTGAGGATCTGCGTGTCGAGCGCGGGGCGCTGCTCCTCCGGCAGGTCCTTGTAGAACTTGTAGTTCAGCTTGAGGCGGCCGACCTTCGAGAGGTCGTAGCGCTCGGGGTTGAAGAACAGGTTGTGGAAGAGCGTCTTCGCCGTGTCGAGCGTCGGGGGATCGCCCGGCCGGAGGCGGCGGTAGATCTCCATGATCGCGTCTTCGGTCGTCTTCACCTTCTCCGCGAGGAGCGTGTCGCGGAGGTAGCTGCCGACGTTGAGGCCGTCGATGAAGAGGATCTTGAACGAGTCGAGGCCCGCCTCGCGGAGCTTCTCGAGCTTGTCCGCCGTGACTTCCTCGTTGACCTCGAGGATGACCTCGCCGGTCTCCTTGTCGACGACGTCGTGCGCCGCGACCTTGCCGACGAGGTCCTCGACGTCGGCCGGGAGGCGATCGACCTTCGCCTCGCGGAGCTTCTTCATCGCCGCCTTGGTGAACTTGGTGTTCTTCTTGACGATGACTTCGCTGCCGACCTTGATGTCGCGCGTCGAGCGCTGGCCCGCGAGGAGGTCGTACTCGACCGACTTCGCGTACTTGCCGCCCTTCTCCAGGTACACCGTCTCGGTGTTGTAGAAGTAGTTGAGGAGGTCCTGCGTGCTGTAGCCGAGGGCGCGGAGGAGGTTCGTCGCGTGCATCTTCCGGCGGCGGTCGATGCGGACGTAGATGATGTCCTTCGGGTCGAACTCGAAGTCGAGCCACGAGCCGCGGTAGGGGATGACGCGCGCGCTGTAGAGCAGCTTGCCGCTCGAGTGCGTCTTGCCCTTGTCGTGATCGAAGAAGACGCCCGGCGAGCGGTGGAGCTGCGAGACGACGACGCGCTCGGTGCCGTTGATGATGAACGTGCCGGTGTCCGTCATCAGCGGGATCTCGCCGAAGTAGACCTCCTGCTCCTTGATGTCGCGGACGATGCGCTCCCCGCCGTCGCGGGTGTCGTAGATCATGAGCTGCGTCGTGACCTTGATCGGCGCAGCGAACGTCATGCCGCGCTGGCGGCACTCGTCGACGTCGTACTTCGGCTTCTCGAGGTTGTACGAGACGAAGACGAGCTCGCTCGTGCCGTTGAAGTCCTTGATCGGGAAGACGCTGCGGAAGACAGCCTGGAGCCCCGTCTCGACGCGTTCGTTCTGCGGGACGTTGGACTGCAGGAACTTGTCGTACGACGACTTCTGGATGTCGATGAGGTTCGGGACCTCGATCACACGAGAGATCCGTCCGAGGTTCTTGCGGATGCGAAAGTTGGACTGGATAGCGGTCGCCATCGTTGCTCCTTGTGGCGGCGGTCGGTCGGGAGGGCGCGAACCTCTCGAAGCGAGAGCCTCATCCGGCCGAGAGGAGGCCGGGATTCGTGCGGCGCGAAGCTAAGAAGAGTGGGACTACGAGAACGGCTGAGAACTTTGGTACGAGAAATGCCCTATGGGCCGAATGGGGGCACCTGTCCCTCCACCGGCCCGCGGCGTCAACTAAAAGTCAAAAAGTGCGTTCCAAACGAGGTTTTTGAGGCGTTCTGGCGAGGACGCGGAAGGTTCAGCCCCACCCCGGCTGAGTCCTAGGCCCGATCCTTGCGATGAGAGCTAGGGGGAACGCTGTCTAGACCAGTGCCCCGCGACAGGCAAGCACAGCAAAGAAAAAGATTACGGCTGAGCTGTTCCACGCAACTTCCCCGGCGCCCGGCCGACCCTGCGCACCACGATGAAATCGCTCCTCCTCACTCCCTTCGTCTTCGTCCTCGCCTGCGGCGGCTCCGCCCCGTCCGTCCCTCCGCCGCCGCCCCCCACGACGACCGCCGAGGTCTCGAGTCCTCAACCAAAGGCCGCCGAACCGCCGCCGGTCGCACCGGAGGAGGCCGCGAAGCCGGCCGATCCGTTCGCGGCGCTCCCGCCGTCGCTCCCGATGCCGGAGCCGGGCAAGCCGGTGAAGGTGAAGCGATCGGGCGGCGCGTGGCCGTTCCACAAGTGGACGCGCGCCGAGGTGGTGGTCTCGAACTGGGCGTCGTACGGCCCGGAGACGCGGATGCACGCGTACGACGAGGAAGGCTGGAGCCCGTCGGTGAAGTACCGGTCTCCGCTCGACGGCGAGAAGGCGAAGAAGGCCGTCGACCTCGTCATCGCCGAGCGCGGCGAGATGCTCGTCTCGAAGTGCCCCGCCCCGCGTCACTCGGTCGTCCTCTTCGACGGCGACGATCCCGTCGCCAGCATCGACGTCTGCTTCACCTGCCACGACGTCCTCCTGTGGCCCCAGTGGCCCGGCGGCACGCCGACCTTGAAGCAGTACAAGGCGATGGAGAAAGCCAACGCCGAATTCCTCCCCCGCTGGGAAGAGCTCCTCATCAAGGACCTGAAGCTCCCCCTCTTCGAAGGCCACTGACACGCCCGCAAACATGTAATATACATGCACATTTCTTTGCACGACTCGCCAGCCCACCGCTACGCCTTCGGTATGCGGCGTCGCGAGGATCCGCCTTTCGCTCCGCCTCGCGCCCGCACCCCAGCCCACGCCCCATCCCCGAGCCCACAACCCCGCGCTCCACCGCGCCCACACGGCCCGCGCGCTCGCGAGCGCTCGCATGCCCCGGCGATCCGCGACGGCGCGGATCGACGGTCAGTGAAGGGCGTCGGCCTTGGTGCGGCGGCCGAGGGTCTCGAGCGGCTGCGGGATGCCGGCGTCGGCGAACATCTCGGCGACGAGCTGGAGGCAGATGCTGATCGCCTGCATCGACTCCGGGCTCTCCTTCATCGCCGCCGCGCCGTTCGACCACTCCTCGAAGTGGTCGAGGATCGTGGTCTGTTGCTCGGTGCAGAGCGCCGCGAGCTTGTCCGCGTCGCCCATCAGGACCGCGCGACACAGACCCCGAAGCACGTCTTCAGGCTTCATCGCTCGGAAAGGCTCAGCGCGCGAGGACGGCGACCGCCATGTCCTCGTGCCAGCGCCAGCGGCCTTCGGTGACGACCTTGCGCTCCCACTTCGTGATGCGGCTCGCGTCCTCGACGAGGAGCTCGTCGCCGAGATCGCCCGCGCCGGGGAGCACGATCTTCGTCGGGCCGTTGCGGAGCTGGCGGTACGTGTACCGATCGAAGCTGCCCGCGAGGCCGGTGCCGTTCTGCGGGATCTGCCACTCCGTGAGCGAGTCCGCGTCGGTGACGAGGCTCGGCGAGCCGGTGCGCGCGCCGAAGGTGACGGAGAGGCCCGCGCTCCGCGCCGCGATTGCCTCGAGCGACGCGTCGGCCACCGCGCTCGCGCCGTGCATCTTCGTGCAGCGGTACGTCTGGCTGATGACGAGCGCGCAATTCGCGCCGGACGAACGAAGATCCGCGAGGCGATCGGCCGCGTCGGACATGCGCATGTCGACGACGTCGACGGTGAGGCGGCCGAGCGGCTTCACCTCGCCCTCGAAGTAGTACGTCCCGTCGAGCGCGATCGGCGCGCTGCCGATCGCGAGCTCGTCCCCCGCGACGTCGGCCTCGGTGGCGGCGTCGGCGGAGCAGCCGGCGAGCGAAGCGAGGGCGAGGACGAAGAGCGGGGTGAGCTTCATGCGCTCGCGGTACCGCATCGAAGGAAGGACGCAAAGCGGCAAGGTGCCCCGCGACCTCGATTTCACATCGCGCGATCGACGCGTGCGCTCAGGAGTGAGGCTCGACGACGGGCACGACCCGATCGAAGCGACCGGCCTCGAGGTCGTCGAGCCGGATGAAGACATAGAGCCGGTCTTCGCCTCCCGCGGTGAGGCCGATCTCGTCGTCGCCGTCGATCTGCCAGAGCATCCGCCAGCTCGTGAGCCCGCGAATGATCTCGACCACGTCGACGCCCTTCGCCTCGGCCTCGCGCAGCTCCTTCAGCGAGCCCCCGAGCCCGTGCCTCTTCAGCTCGAACATCGCGGCCCAGTAGAGCCACGTCCCCGTCTGCGGTGACTGCCCCCAGAACATTCGATTCACGCAGCGGCCGTGGACCTCGGCCTCGCGCTCGGCTCGTCGGTCGACGCGCTCGACGAGCTCCGGGATCAACCGACGCCCGCGCGCCGGTGCCCCCGTCGCCGTGAGGTCGCGCCGGAGCTGCACCCGCGTCTCGACCACGTCCGTGAAGAGGGTCAACGTGCCTTCCGAGGGAAGAGGGACCTCGCCGCGATGGACGTCCGCCAGCTCCGCGAGATCGAGGTGCGCCGCGAGCTCGTAGCCGTCCGGTGCTCCCGCGAGGGCGGGACCCGCGAGCCGCGAGCCGGGGCCGCTCTCGAGCGTCTCGACGGGTCCGACGCGGAAGCGCAGGTGCGGTATGTTCTCCCAGCGCTCGGGCGGACAGACGTCTTCGAAAGAGAACCCCTCGAAGATCTCGTTCGCCCGGCTCGTGTTGACCCAGAATGGGTTTTTCACCCGCCGTACGAAGTCGTCGATGCGGTTCGGCACCGCGACAGGATACGAGGACTCAGGGACGGACGAGAGCGCACGCGTTGTTTCGGCAAACAGCGGCCGAATGCATGCATAGCAAGAGGCAACCGCGCGTCGGTGGCGCGCCTGGCTCGGCGCACGCGTTCTTCGTCGCCGCCCATGCGGCCGCAGACGCCATCCACAGCTCGGCGCGCAAGCAGCGTAAAAGCCGACGGGCCCCGCCCGCCGAAGCGTGCGAGACCCGTCAGGTGCTCGTGAGAGCGAAGGTGATTTACTTGAGCTCGACCTTCGCGCCGGCCTCTTCGAGCTTCTTCTTGAAGTCGTCGGCCTCCGCCTTCGAGACGCCTTCCTTGAGGTCCTTGGGCGCGCCCTCGACGAGGTCCTTCGCCTCCTTGAGGCCGAGGCCCGTGATCTCGCGGACGACCTTGATGACGTTGATCTTGTTTGCGCCGGCTTCCTTGAGCGAGACGGTGAACTCCGTCTTCTCCTCCGCCGGAGCCGCCGCCGCACCGCCGCCGCCGGCGACCGCCGGACCCGCGACCGCGACCGGAGCCGCCTTGACGCCCCACTTGTCCTCGAGGGTCTTGATCAGCTCCGCGATCTGGATGACCGGGAGGTTAGAGAGGTAGTCGACGACCTGGTCCTTGGTGAGATCTGCCATTTGAATTCTCCGTTATCGAAACTTGTTGGCCTGCTCGTGAGCAGGAAAAAACTTGGTTGGGTTCAGCCGCCCGTCGCCTCGCGCTCTTTGGCGGCGAGGAGGTAGACGAAGTTCTGCGCGGGTGCGTTGAGGAGCATGACGAGCTGCTGGAGCGGCGCCTGGAAGGTGGCGAGGAGCTGAGCGCGGAGCTCGTCCTTGCCGGGCATGTTCGCGAGCTGGCTCTCGACCGCCTTGCCGTCGAGCACCGAGCCCTCGATGAGGCCCGCCTTCACCTTGAGCTTCTCGCCCGCCTCGCCCTCGTCCTTCTTGAAGGCCTTGACGACCTTGGCGGCCGCCGACGGATCCTCGTAGCTCCACGCGATGCCGGTCATGCCGACGAGCACGTCGTCGAGCTTGCCGCTGTAGGACGAGTCCTTCAGCGCCTGCTTGAGGAGCGTGTTCTTGACGACCTTGTACTCGACGCCCGACTTGCGGAAGGCGGCGCGCAGCTTGGTCACCTGCTCGACGTTCATGCCCTTGTAGTCGACGAGGACGACCGAGGTCGCCTTGTCGAACTTGCCTTTGACGTCGCCGATGAGGGCGTTCTTCCCGTCGCGGGTCGAAGATGCAGCGGCCATGATCAGGCCTCCTCGGTGCCGCCGACGAACTGCGCCGGGTCGATCTTGACGCCGGGGCCCATCGTCGAGCTGATCGTGATGCTACGGACGTACGTGCCCTTCGCGGTGGAGGGCTTCGCACGGACGAGCGCCTGGATGAGCGCCTTCGCGTTGTCCGCGAGCGCGTTGTCGGCGAAGGAGACCTTGCCGATGCGGGCGTGGACGATGCCAGCCTTCTCGACGCGGTACTCGATCTTGCCGCCCTTCGCTTCGCGCACGGCGTTGCCGATGTCGAAGGTGACCGTGCCGACCTTCGGGTTCGGCATCAGGCCGCGAGGACCGAGGACGCGACCGAGCTTACCGACGGCGCCCATCATGTCGGGCGTCGCGATCACGCGATCGAAATCCATGAATCCTTCGCTCACCTTCGCGACCATGTCGTCGCTGCCGGCGAAGTCGGCGCCGGCCTCACGGGCCTCGCGCTCCTTCTCGCCCTTGGCGAAGACGAGCACACGCACCGTCTGACCGGTGCCGTGCGGGAGGACCAGCGCGCCGCGGACCATCTGGTCCGCGTGCTTGGGGTTGACGCCCAAGCGGACGGCGAGGTCCACCGTCTCGTCGAATTTGGCGAATTTCGCTTTCTTTACGAGAGCGCACGCCTCTTCGACCGTGTATTTGCGCGTGCGATCGACTTCCTTGTCGACCTTCGCGCGGTTCTTGGACAACTTCGGCAAACGTGCCTCCTTTTTCGACCCTTTGACTCGGGCCTCCCACCGGGTCCACGCGTCGGCGCGGGCGGTGGTTCGAGAGGTTCTCAACGAAGACGCGAGGACCATTCCTCGCGGCTGGAGCTTTCAGGCCTTCAGGCGACGACGTCGATCCCCATCGAGCGCGCGGTGCCACGGACGATGCGCACGGCGGCTTCGATGTCCGTGCAGTTCATGTCCTGGATCTTCTGCGCCGCGAGCTCGCGGACCTGCTTCTCGGTGACCTGACCGACCTTCGTCTTGTTCGGCTCCTTCGAGCCCGCGCCCGGCTTCTTGCCGGTCGGGAGGCCGGCGGCCTTCTTGAGGAGCACGCTGACGGGCGGCGTCTTGAGGATGAAGGAGAAGCTGCGGTCCGAGTAGACCGTGATCACCACGGGGATGATCATGTCGCCGCCCTGGGTCTTGGCGTTGAACTCCTTGCAGAAGCCCATGATGTTGACGCCGTG
The DNA here is from genome assembly GCA_019637155.1 of Labilithrix sp. Taxonomy (NCBI): domain Bacteria; kingdom Pseudomonadati; phylum Myxococcota; order Polyangiales; family Labilitrichaceae; genus Labilithrix; species Labilithrix sp. The sequence goes on from JAHBWE010000007.1 coordinate 400,317, forward strand.
CTGACCGAGCGCGGGGCCGACCGGGGGGGCAGGGTTCGCCTTGCCCGCGGGGAGCTGCAGCTTGATGTAACCGGTGATCTTCTTTGCCATGACTCTCTTGCTCCTACGGGGATCGACCAGGGCTCGGAGAGCCGGCGGGCCGTAGTGATGTCGCTTTGAAGCTGGGGGGCGGCTTATTAGGACAGAACTACTCGCCACGCAAGGTCAGCAGCGCGATCTCGGGCGGAACCCCGAACCTTACCGGGTAGATGCTGGTCCCGACCCCCGTGGTCACGAAGAGATGGCGGCCCTCCTCGACCACGTGGCCGCCGGCGTAGCGCTGCCCGTAGTCGGACGGGATGACCGGGTGGCCGAGGAACGGGACCCAGACCTGACCGCCGTGGGTGTGGCCGGCGAGCGTGATCGAGGGCCGCGCGCCGACGTCGAAGCGGAAGATGTCGGGCTCGTGGACGAGCGCGATGACGGGGCCCGCGGGCGCGCGCGCGAAGGTCGCGTCCGGCTCGGGGCTCCGCGTCATCGTGTCGGCGAGGCCGGCGACGGTGACCGGCCGGCCTTCGTGGACGAACGTGCGGACCTCGTTCTCGAGGACGACGATACCCTCCGCCTCGAACGCGCGGCGGACGCGCGCCCCGTCGTTCCACCAGTCGTGGTTGCCGAGGACCGCGATCGTCCCGTGGCGCGAGCGGAGGCCGGCGAGGCCCTGCGCGATCGCCTCCGGCGGCGTCTTCGTCCCGAGCTTCACGCCGTCGATCATGTAGTCGCCGGCGAGCAGGACGACGTCCGGCTGCGTCGCGTTCACCGCCTCGACGAGCACGGGGAGCCGATCGGCGCCCCAGTGCGGCGAGCCGACGTGAAGATCGGAGACGAGCGCGACGCGGAGCGGCGCTTGCTCGCGCGGCCAGCCGGGGAGCGCGAGATCGTGCGCGTGCACGACGAGCCGCCGCGGCTCGACGAGGAAGGCCCAGATCGCGGCGAAGGACCCGAGCACGAAGACGCCGGCGACGACGCGCTTCGTCCACGTCTTGGCGCGCGGGGACATCAGAGCTTCTCGCGGCCGAGGAGCTCGAGCGTGCGGTCCGCGACCTGACACAAGAGCTGGTTGCACGGCTCGCACCCGCCGCCGCAACAGCGCGGATAGCCCTCGCGACCGGTGCGCAGGAGCGGCCGCACACAGTCGCGATACCACTCCTGCAAGCCGAGCTCGTCGCTCGCTTGCTTCAGCGCGGCGTCTATCTGTTCTCGCGCTGGTTCCAGACTTACGCGCGCTTCTCGACCTGGGAGAAGTCGAGCTCGACCGGCGTGGCGCGGCCGAAGATCGAGACCTTCACCTTGAGCTTCTGCTTGTCGGGCTTCACTTCCTCGACCGTGCCGGAGAAGTTCGCGAACGCGCCGTCGATGACGCGGATCTCGTCGCCCACGTCGAAGTTCACGCGCGGCTTCGGCTTCACCGCGCCCTCGACCGTGCGGCGGCGCTGGTCCTCGATCTCCTGCGGACGCACCTCTTGCGGGCGCTGGTTGCCGATGAAGCCGGTGACCTTCGGCGTGTCCTTCACGAGGTGCCAGGCCTCCTCGCTCATGTCCATCTCGACGAAGATGTAGCCGGGGAGGCTCGTCTTCTGACGGATGCGCTGCTTACCGTTCGCGCGCGTCTCCTGGACCGTCTCGGTCGGGATGAGCACCTCGCCGAAGAAGGCCTCCTTGTTGTGCTCCTTGATGCGCTGGAGCAGGGCCTCTTTGACCTTGTTCTCGTACCCCGAGTAGGTCTGGATGACGTACCACTTCTTGGCCATGGCTATTTCTCGGATCTAAAACGTGTAGATCTTGTCGGTGACGAAGCTCCAGAACCGATCCATGAGCGCGAAGAACACGGTCGCGAACAGGGTGGTCAGGACGACGACGGTCGTCGAGTTCGTCACTTCTTTGCGGCTAGGCCAGGTGACCTTCGAGAGCTCTTCCGCCACCTCGTCCGCGTACTTCCGCGCGTCCGGCTTGCGCCAGTAGTAGACGGCGACGAGGACGCCCAGCAGGCCGGCGGCTGGGAACAAGTACTCGTCTTGCGGCTCCCCGAGCTCGGTCTTCCACTGGCCGAGGCGGTACCAGGCCGCGTGGCCGATCTTCGCGAACAAGAACGACGCGAGGAGGGCCGCGGCCATGTAGGCGCCGTAGACGTAGCGCTGGTAGCCGAGCTGGATCGGAGCATCGTCGTCCGTCACCGGACGCTCCTCCTCCTTCTCCTCCTTGGACTCGGTGGCCCGCGCGAGAGCCTTCTCGTCCGCCTGTTCCTCGGCGGCCTCTTCGCTCTCTTCTCCCTCGGAATCCGAGGCTTTTTCGAGATCTTCTTCCGTCGCCATCGTTGTACCGGGCCTACCCCGACCCTCCGGGGGAGGGTCTCTCTAGCATCGCCCGCCGTGACGCCGCAATCGGTACGTGCAGGGAGCTCGGATGAAGTGTGTGGACGGCTCGCGTCGCCCGTTTGTGCTCGCCCCAACCTTCTGTCCTCGCGCTCTCTTCCCGTACGATTCCCTCGTGCTGCGCTTCATCCCCCTCTGGCTCGTCCTCTTCGTCACCGTCTTCGGCCTCGGCTGCAGCGAGCAACGCGAGACACCGCCCACCGGCATCGCGCGCAGCGCGGGCACGAAAGCGCCTCCGTATTCGCTCACCGACTCGAAGAACCCGACCGAAGAGGGCGAGCCCTTCCAGCTCATCGCCGAGACCATGCAGGAGCCGCTCAAGGGGATCGCGTTCGCCTACGCGTGCGACACCGGCGTGACCGACTACACGAAGTGCAAAGGTCAGTTCGAGGGCATGAGGCCGCAGGGTTGGACGCAGGTGGCCAAGTCCCGGTGGCGCTCGACGTGGAACGTCAACGAGGCGCTCAAGGAGGGCGAGTACGTCATCGTCGCGTTCTCCGACGACTTCGGTCCCTCGACCCCGCTCCCGCACAAGGTGTTGCCGCGCGGCGGTGGCGGCCAGCCGTGCTGCGAAGACGTGAAGAGCTTCGCCATCATGGACAGCCCGTCGTCGCCGTCGTTCTTCGGCACGCCGGTGACGATCGACGCCGTCTTCGAGGCGAAGCCCGGCGCGACGAGCTTCACGTCGTCGTACATCGAGTTCTACCGCAACGGCAACCTCGAGCGGACCGAGACGCCGCGCGAGAAGGCCTTCGGCAGCGGCATCTACGTCGCGTCGACCACGTTCGCGCTCCTCCCGGTCGGCCAGCACGACGTGAAGGCGCGCCTCGTGATCACGCTCGACGGCAGCACGTTCGACGCGAGCCTGCCGAAGCCGCACGACGTCGAGAAGCTCGAGACGTCGACGACCGTGACAGGCCCGGCCACGTCGACGGTCGGGCAGCTCGTCACGTTCACCGCGTCGTTCACCGCCGTCCCGATCGGCGGCAAGATCGACTTCTACGACGGCGTCGCCGCGCCGTCGCCGTTCGACTCCGCCACCGTCAGCCCGAACCACACGACCGCGACCGGATCGACGAACAAGCTCCCGGCCGGCGAGCGCAGCATCGTCGCGCGCTACACGCCGAACCAGCCGGAGAACGTGAAGGGCAGCCAAGGCTCGATGGCGCATACGGTGGACAAGGCCAACTCGCAGCTCACCCTCTCCTCGGGCACGAACCCGTCCATCGTCGGGCAGAGCGTCGACTTCACCGCCGCGGTGACGTGCGCGGCGGGCGCGCCGACCGGCTCGATCAGCTTCAACTTCGGCGACGGCTCGATCGTCGAGGCACCCATCACGGGCGGCAGCGCGGTGGCGCCTCACGTCTTCGCGACGGAGAGCGCGGGCTACGCCGTGTCCGCGAGCTGGACCGGCGACGTGAAGTGCAAGGGCAGCAACGGGAGCCTGTCGCAGGTCGTGAACAAAGCCGGCGCGTCGCTCGTGGTCACGGGGCCGAGCACGGCGTCGTACGGCGACAACGTCACCTTCACCGCGACGCTCTCGACGCCGGGCGCGACGCCGACCGGGAGCGTCAAGTTCTCGTGGGTCAGCGGCGGGACCACCACGCCGTTCGGGACCGCGACGCTCGAGCCGACCCCCGGCGGCGCCAAGGCGAGCGCGTCGATCTCGACCCTCGCCGGCCAGGTCGCGCCCTACACGATCACGGCCGAGTACGGCGGCGACGCCAACTACGCGTCGGCGACGGCTTCCACGTCGATCACGATCAACCCGAAAGCGACGACAACGACGGTAACGACGAACAAGCCCGCGGGCACCGTCTACGGCGAGCTGGTGAACCTCACCGCGACCGTCGTCCGCGCGACCCCGGGCGGCGCCGGCGCGCCGACCGGCACGGTCTCGTTCTACTCCGGCAGCACGACCGGCCCCGTCCTCGGCGGCGGCCCCGTCGCGCTCGTGGGCACCACCGCCGTGCTGTCCATCGCCACGCTGAGCGTCAACAACCACGACATCGTCGCCGTCTTCACGCCCGCGACGGGGCAGCCCGCGCTGAACTGGGCGAGCAGCAACAACAGCCTCGCGCCGCTCGTGCAGCAGGTGCGGAGGGCCTCCACCGCCACCGTAACGATCACGTCGAACAGCCCGTCCGGCACCGGCGCGCCGGTCACGTTCACCGCGACCGTCACCGCCACCGCGCCGGGAGCGGAGCCCGCCGGCGGCAACACGATCGCCGGCGGCGCGACGGTGACGTTCAAGGACGGCGCGACGACGCTCGGCACCGGGACCGCGGGCGCGAGCTCGACCTGGACCTACACGACGAGCGACCTCACGGCGGGGACGCACACGATCACGGCGGAGTACGGCGGGAACGCGAGCTTCTCCCCGTCGACGTCGCCTCCGATCACGCAGGCGGTCGAGGCGGGCGCTCCGTCGATCGTGCTGACCGCGTCGAAGTCGCCGTCGGTCTTCGGCGAGAGCGTCACCTTCACCGCCGCGGTGACGAAGCCGACCGGCGAGGCGACGGGCAACGTCACGTTCAAGGACGGCGCGACCACGATCGGCACCGTCCCGATCGCGAACGGCAGCGCCTCGCTCCCGGTGTCGAACCTGAGCGCGGGGGTCCACGCGATCCAGGCGGCCTACGAGACCGCGACCTCGACCCTCGCGCACTCGGTCAACACGGCGGGGACGGCGACGACGCTCACGTCGAGCCTCAACCCGTCCGTCTTCGGCCAGTCCACGACCCTCACCGCGAAGGTGACGTCCGCCACCACCGCGATCCCGACCGGCTCCGTCGTCTTCAAGAGCGGCGGCGTCGCGATCGCGACCGCGACCCTCGACGCGAGCGGCAGCGCGACCACGCCGTTCACCGCTCCCTCCGGCGGCACGCACCCGGTCGCGGCGGAGTACGCCGGTGACTCGAACTTCGGCGCGAGCTCCGACGCCCTCGATCAGGTGGTGAGCCGCGCAGAGTCGGCGCTCTCCCTCGCCGCGTCGGCGAACCCGTCGCGCCTCGGCTCGAACGTGACGTTCACCGCGACGGTGAGCGCGGTCGCGCCCGCGACGGCGATCCCGACCGGCGAGGTCGTCTTCACCGACGACGGGACGGAGATCGGCCGCAGCGACGTCGGCGCGAGCGGCGCGGCGTCGCTCACGCTGTCGTCGCTCGGCGAGGGCGCGCACACGATCGGGGCGTCCTTCGCGCAGACGAGCGACTTCGGCGCTTCGAGCGCGACGCTCCCGCACACGGTCAGCCAGAACGCGACCGCGATCAGCGTCGCGTCGTCGCCGTCGCCCTCGAAGTTCGGCGCCGTCGTCACGATCACCGCGACGCTCGGCGGCGCGACGACGACGCCGACCGGGAGCGTCACCTTCAAGGCCGGCGCGAGCACGCTCGCCACGGTGGCGGTCGACGCGAGCGGCCTCGCGACGACGACGACGAACGCGCTCCCGTTCGGGGACACCCTCGTCGTCGCGGAGTACGGCGGCGACACGAACAACGATCCGGGCTCGGCGAGCACGACCCACGTCGTCGAGAAGGGCTCGACCACGATCGCGGTCGTGTCCTCCGCGAACCCGGCGACCGCGGGCGCGACGGTCGCCTTCAACGCGACCGTCCTCGCCGGCGGCGCGAGCATCACCGGCGAGATCGAGTTCCTCGACGGCGCGACCACGCTCGGCACGGTCGCGATCAGCGGCGGCTCCGCGACCTTCACGACGTCGACGCTGACCCTCGGCACCCACCCGATCACGGCGCGCTACCTCGGCAGCACGCAGCTCGACGGCAGCACGTCCGACGTCCTCTCGCAGGAGATCGTGGCGGCGGCGACGCCCGACGGCGGCGCGCCGGGCGGCCCGTCGACCCCCGGCCCGGGCGCGTCGTCCCCCGACGCCGCGACCACGCCGCCGATCTCGGTCGGCCCGCAAGGCCCGACGACCTCGGACGGCGGCGGCTGCTCGACGACCCCGCGCGGCGCGCCCGGAGCCCTCGGCGGCGCCGCCGCGCTCCTCGCCTTCGCGTCCCTCGCGCTGCGCCGCCGCAAGCGCTGAGCCCGCGGGCCGGGCAGCACGCCGCCGGCTTCAGCGGCATGAACGCCCAACGACGAAGCGCCGCAGGCACGGGGCCGGCGGCGCTTCGTTCTTCGTGGCAGGGGCTGAGGGGCTCGAACCCACGACCTGCGGATTTGGAATCCGCTGCTCTACCAACTGAGCTAAACCCCTTCGAGCCGCGCGCTTGGTGATGACGGCGCGGCTACTTCGTCTCCTTGTGGACCGTGTGGCGGTTGCACTTGGGGCAGTGCTTCTTGAGGGAGAGCTGCCCCTGTTGCTCCTTCTTCCGCGTGGTCCGGTAGTTCCGTGACTCGCACTCCGAGCAGACGAGAGCGATCTCGATGCGCCCGGAGTGCGTCGACATGGCGGAACGCGCTTACTCGAGGATCTTCGTGACGATGCCGGCGCCGACGGTGCGGCCGCCCTCACGGATCGCGAAGCGCATCTGCTCCTCGATGCCGACCGGGGTGATGAGCTCGATCGTCATCGTGACGTTGTCGCCCGGCATGACCATCTTCGTCCCCTCGGGGAGCTGGCACGTGCCGGTCACGTCCGTCGTCCGCATGTAGAACTGCGGGCGGTAGTTCGTGAAGAACGGCGTGTGGCGGCCGCCCTCCTCCTTCTTCAGGACGTAGACCTCGCCCATGAACTTCTTGTGCGGCGTCACCGTGCCCGGCTTGCACAGGATCTGACCGCGCTCCACGTCGTCCTTCTCGATGCCGCGGAGGAGCACGCCGATGTTGTCACCCGCGCGGCCCTCGTCGAGCAGCTTGCGGAACATCTCGACGCCCGTAACGGTGGTCTTCCGCGTCTCGCGGAAGCCGAGGATCTCCACCTCTTCGCCCGTCTTCACCACCCCGCGCTCGACGCGGCCCGTCACGACCGTGCCGCGGCCCTTGATCGAGAACACGTCCTCGATCGCCATCAGGAACGGCTTGTCGATGTCGCGCACCGGATCCGGGATCTGCGTGTCGAGCGCCGCGATGAGGTCGCCGATCGAGTTCTCCCACTTCTCTTCGCCGTTGAGCGCCGGGAACGCCGCCACCTGCACGACCTTCGCGTTGTCGCCGTCGAACTTGTTCTTCGAGAGGAGCTCGCGCACCTCCATCTCGACCAGCTCCAGCATCTCCTTGTCCTCCACCGCGTCGCACTTGTTCAGCGCGACCACGATGTGCTGGAGACCGACCTGCCGCGCGAGGAGAACGTGCTCGCGCGTCTGCGGCATGACCGAGTCGAGCGCGCTCACGACGAGGATCGCCCCGTCCATCTGCGCCGCGCCCGTGATCATGTTCTTGATGTAGTCCGCGTGGCCCGGGCAATCGACGTGCGCGTAGTGCCGCGTCGGCGACTCGTACTCGACGTGCGACACCGCGATCGTCACCGTCTTCGTCGCGTCGCGGACCGTACCGCCCTTCGCGATGTCCGCGTAGCTGATGACCTTCGCGAGGCCCTTCTTCGACTGGACCTTCACGAGGGCAGCCGTGAGCGTCGTCTTGCCGTGGTCGATGTGACCGATCGTGCCGACGTTGACGTGGGGCTTCGTGCGGTTGAATTTTTCCTTGGCCATTATCGAGTCTCCTGCTCGTCGTCGCGTCGCGGTGGTGATGCTGAGCCCACCACGGGGCTTGAACCCGTGACCTCTTCCTTACCAAGGAAGTGCTCTACCACTGAGCTAGGTGGGCTTGTCGTGTCGTCGTGTCTCTAAGAAAGTCGTCCTGAGTCCTAAGCTTCGAGCGGGAGACCGGGTTCGAACCGGCGACGTTCAGCTTGGAAGGCTGACGCTCTACCAACTGAGCTACTCCCGCATGGTCACGAGTGGAGGGTGTTGGATTCGAACCAACGTAGGCATAGCCGGCAGATTTACAGTCTGCTCCCTTTGGCCGCTCGGGCAACCCTCCGCAATCTTTGTCTTTTAAGTCGTCCTAAGCTTCCTCTACCTTCGAGCTAGCGAGGGGACTTGAACCCCTAACCGCCTGTTTACAAAACAGGTGCTCTACCGACTGAGCTACGCCAGCATAGTCCCTGTTTAGTGGGGGCCGCGGAAGTTAGCCGAACGCCACGCACCATTCAAGCCAAGACGGGAACTAGGGTTCGCACTCCCGGATCCCGCTGTCAATACAGGCCGCGCTCACGGCCGGTGGCGGCTACTTCGCGCTCGCCTTGGCCGCCTCGTCCGCGGCCTTCTTCTTCATGATCTCGAGCGTCTTCTCGAGCGTCTCCTCCGTGTACGGGAACGTCTTGAGGATCGCCTTCTCCTGCTCGAGCGCCTCCTCCATCTCCTTCTTCGCCTCCTCCGCGCGCTTCATCCACGCCGTCGCGACGCCCTGCATCTCCGGCTTCGAGCCGAGCGCGAGCGTGCGCTTCATCATCTCGATCCCCTTGTCGAGGAGCGCGCGGTAGCGCACGTGCATGATGCCGTAGAAGAGCTGCTTGTCGCTGTCGGTCTTCGCCTTCTCCGTCGGCGGGATCATCATCAGGTGCTGGTGGAGCGTGCGGTACATCTGGCCGACGCGGACGCCGCTCATCGCCGCCCAGTGGAGGTCGACCGAGCGGATCGCGTCGGCGTACGAGGACTGCGCGTCGAGCAGGTACTGGCACCGCATCTCGAGCTGACGCACGAAGTCGGGCGGCGGCGGGTTCAGCACGATCTTCTCGGACTTCGTCTTCCGGATCTCGCCCTGCGCGTACTTGAGCATCGCCGCCGCGACGGGCAGCTGTCCGGTCGCGCCGAACCGCGTCTCCTCGACGATGTCGAGCCCCTCGTTCACGTCCTTCGCCGCGCCCGCCTCGTCGCCGGTGGTGATGCGCGCGAGCCCGCGCGCCCCGAGCCCGAGCATCTTGTCGGCGGGCTCGAGGCTCGGCCGCGCGAGGATGCGGTCGCCGGTCTCGCCGAGCGCCTTCCAGTCTTCGAGGTACGCGTCGAGCGACACCTCGCGCGCGAGCGCGCTGCGGGCGTTCGGATCGTCGGGGAAGCGCGTCGACACCTCGCGGAAGCGCGCGCGCGCCTTCTCGCGCTCGCCGATGCCCTCGTACGCGAGCGCGAGGTCGTAGAGCACGGCGGGATCGTTCGCGGAGGCGGGGTCTCCCGCGAGGAGCGCCTCGAACGCGTCGACCGCCTCCTGCCAGCTCTGCGCGAGGAGCGCGTGCTCGCCGCGCGCGCGGAGCTCCTTCGCGGTGCCTTGCACCTTCGTCGAGATGATCTGGTTCGACGCCTCGATCTTGGTCGGCGTCTTCGGCTCCGCCGGCGCCGCTGCGGCCGGCGCGCACCCTGCGATCGCGACGGCCACGATCGCCAACCCGCGACGAAGAAACATCTTTCGAGCATAAGCCTCGCGGCGCCGAGGAGCGACGTGCAAGAGACGCGGCCGCCCCTGGCCGCCGCGCGAGCAAGTGTTACCGAGATCGTCGTCGGGGGACGGATGGCGAACGGCCAGCCCGTGAGTGACCGGCATTCGGAGGTCCAGGACGCATGAAGCTCTCGCATCTCAGCACGCGTGATCTCGAGGCCCAGGCGCAGCGCATCGAGGCGCAGCTCAAGAAGCTCGCCCACCGCCCGCGCCCAACCCCCTCCGAACGCACGCTGACAGCCGAGCTCAAACGCATGCGCCTGAGCCTCAAAGACCAGCTTCAACGCAGGGACTTCGCCCCTGCACCCCGCTCGCGCGATGCATAAGAACGTCAGAACGTTTTGATGCCGCGCGCTCGCGTTCGACGCGGCTACTTCTTCGCGGGAGGGTCCGGGGCGGTGTCGTCTTCCTCGGGCGTTGGCTCGGGGTCGGGCTTGGGCTCGGGCTTCTTCGGCTTCGAGCGCGCGGGCTTCTCGGGCTTCTCCGGCTCCGGGGCGGCGGCGGGCTCGGTGCGCTCGTTGACGAGGTTCGCGGTCGAGGCTTCGTCGAAGACGATCTTGTTCAGCTCGTCGAGCGTGGCGGCGACCTTCGCCTTGCGCTCGGGGCCGAGCGCGCCCGGCGTCGCCTCCTCGACGCCGCGCGCGACCGCGAGCCAGTGGCGCGCGTCCGCCTTGTAGCCGACGCTGTAGTCGGCCATGCCGCGGACGAAGGCGTACGTCGCCTGCTCGGTCGCGGAGAGCCGCTGGAAGTCGGGCTCGATGTCGCGAAGGATCGCGATCGAGCGATCGTGATCCTTCTGCTCGAACGCCCGCTCGCCGCGCGCGAGCTGGTCGCGGTACGTCGTGCAGGCGACGACGCCGCCGAGGAGAACCGCAAAGACGGACGCGCGCATGCGCTCAGTATCGCCGACGCCGCACCGCGTACGCAACGAGCGCCAGCGCCCACGGGAACGCGGCGCCGGCGCCGCGCGCGTCGCCCGCCGCGCGGCAGGAGCAGCGTGGAGACGGCGCGGCCCCGGGCGCGGGCGCCTTCTCCGGCTCGCCCAGCGCCGGCGCGCCGCCGTCGGGCGGCGTCGCCGCGAGGTCGCCGCAGAACCAGCCCTCCGCGTCCTTCGAGAGCGCGCACCGCTCGATGCGCGAGCCGTCGGCGCGGAGGGCGGTGAGCTGCATCACGCGCGGGCCGACGTCGGCCTCGACGAAGTGATGGACCGTCTCGCTCTTGCGCGACTCCGGGATGCGCGCGCGCAGCTTGTAGAGCGGCGCGCCTCCGCCTCCGCTGACGACGAACGGGAGCCCCGCGCCGAGGCCGCGCTCGTAGACGTGATCGTGCCCCGAGAGCACGAGGTCGACCCCGTGCCGCTTGAAGAGCGCGGGGACGCCGCGCTCGTGGAGGCGGGGGTTGCCGCCGTGCGGGCCGCTCGACCACGGACCGTGATGCACGACGACGACGCGCCACGTGAGGCCCTTCTCGCCGTCCGCGTCGGACAGGACCTTCTCGAGCCAGCTGCGCTCGGCGCTCGCCGGCTTGAAGTGATCGAGGCCGTTCAGGAGGAAGAAGCGCGTGCTCCCCCAGCGGAAGGTGTGATTGAGGTGCTCCGGCTTCGCGACGCGCTCGCCGTTCGGCGGGCCGAAGAACTTCACGTAGCTCACGCCGGAGCCGTCGACGAGCTCGTGGTTGCCGACCGCGGAGACGAGGACACGCGCTTCGAGGAGCGGCGCCTCGATCTCGAAGAACCGCTGCCACTGCGGGAGCGAGCCGCCGTTCTCGACGAAGTCGCCGGTGTGGATGAGGAGATCGGCCGGCGACGCGACCATCGCGCGCACGACCCCCGCGTGGGCGGCGTCGTCGGTGCGGTTGTCGCCGTAGACGAGGAAGCGGAACGGCGTCGTCGTGTCGTCGGGCGGCGCGGTGGTGAACGACGCGAGCTTCGACGCGTCGCCAGCGTGGACCGAGTACGTGTAGCGCGTCGCCGGCGCCAGCGCGTCGAGCGCGAACGCGTGGAGCGCCTTCACGTCCGCGTCCTGCATCGTCCGCGCGGCGCCTCCGTCCGCGCCGGCGTTCACCTCGAGCGAGGCGGCGCTCGGCGGATCGACCTCGACGCGGACGACCGCGCTCGTCGTCCCGACGCGCTGCACCCACGGGCCCTTCGTGATACGCGCCTGCGCCGGCGCGGCGTGGAGCGCGACCACCGCGACGAGGGAGAACCGAAGACGAGTCATCTCCGCCGCGAAGAAGTACACTATTCGCGGATGTCCGAACGACCCGTTGCGTTCGGGAGGTACATGCTGCTCCGGCGCATCGCGGCCGGCGGCATGGCGGAGATCTTCCTCGCGGTCCAGCGCGGCGACCTCGGCGCGGCGGGGACGTTCGAGAAGCGGCTCGTCATCAAGCGCATCCTGCCCGAGCTGAACGACGACGCGACGTACGTGGAGATGCTCCTCCACGAGGCGAAGATCGCGACGACGCTCGATCACCCCAACGTCGCGCACGTCTTCGACGCGGGGAAGATCGACGGGCGCTGGTTCATCGCGATGGAGTACATCCACGGTGAGGACCTCCGCGCGATCGTCCGCCAGATGAAGCGCGCCGGCGTGCTCGCGTTCCCGCTCGAGCACGCGCTCGCGATCGTGCTCGGCGCGTGCGCCGGCCTCGTGCACGCGCACGAGCGGCGCGGCGAAGGCGGCGACGCGCTCGCGATCGTCCATCGAGACGTGTCGCCCCAGAACATCGTCGTCACGTTCGCCGGCGACGTGAAGCTCGTCGACTTCGGCATCGCCGAGAGCGCGACCGAGCACTGTCCCGCCGACACGAAGGGGAAGCTCAAAGGCAAGGTCGCGTACATGTCGCCGGAGCAAGCGCGCGGCGAGCCGCTCGACGCGCGGAGCGACCTCTTCGCGCTCGGCACGATCCTCTTCGAGCTCACGACGGGCAAGCGCCTCTTCAAGGGACAGAGCGAGATCGAGACGCTGATGCTCGTCTGCGATCGCGACGTCCCGCGGCCGAGCGACGTCGCGCCCGGCTACCCGCCCGCGCTCGAGCGCATCGTCATGAAGGCGCTCGCGAAGGACCGCGGAGAGCGCTACGCGAGCGGCCGCGAGCTCCAGGCCGATCTCGAGGCGTTCGTGCGCGAGGAGCGGCTCGGCGTGTCGCGGCTCGCGCTCGAGCAGTTCATGCGCTCGCTCTTCCCCGCGCGCGACGAGTCGGCGGGGCTCCGCCTCAGCGCGCCGCCCGCGCTCGCGGAGGCCCCGGCGCGGAACCGCCCGCTGCCGCGGCGGCCCGGCCCCGTCCTCCTCGCCGCCGCCGCCGTCGCGATCGTCGCCGCGCTCGTCGCGCTCCTCGTCCGGTGACCCTCGCGGCTTTTTGGGCCGCCGGGGCGCGTCTCGCTACGCTGATCGGGCCATGCGCGCGCGCCGGTTCGGGAGCATCGCGATCGTCCTCGGGACGCTGGCCGCCGCCTCTCCGGCGCGGGCCCAGACGACCCCGATCCAGCGGGGCTTCGCGGTCGATCGCCTCGATCTCGCGGAGCGAGGGAGCGAGTGGTTCGCCCTCGACTCGCTCGATCTCCGCGGCAAGGTCCGGCCCGCGATCGGCGTGACGACGGTGTGGAGCCATCGCCCGCTCGTCGCCTACGACGAGGACGGCAACTACCTCCGCTCGCTCGTGCGGCATCAGGTGTTCATCGATCCGAGCGCGTCGCTCGTCCTCTTCGACCGGGTGCGCGTCGGCGCGCTCGTCCCGATCGGGGTCTACGCGAAAGGGCGCACCGTCGTCACGAACACCGCGACGTTCCCGCCGCCGGGCGGCCGCCTCGGCGACATCCGGCTCGGCGCCGACGTGCGGCTCGCCGGAGAGTACGGCGATCGGTTCACGCTCGCAGCCGGCTCCGCGCTCTACCTCCCGACCGGGACGCGCGAGAGCTACACGAGCGACGGCAACACGCGCGTCGTCGTCCCGCGCGTGACCGTCGCCGGCGACATTTCGCTTTTCGTGTATTCTGCACGCGCCGCGCTCCACTACCGCGCGCTGACGGAGCGCTACGACGGGACCAGGCTCGGCAGTCAGCTCGAGCTCGGCGGCGCCGCCGGCGTCCGCCTCGCGAAGCGAAGGCTCGTCGTCGGCCCCGAGGTCTTCGCGAGCAGCGTCCTTCGCAGCGACACGTTCCTCACCAGCCAGGCCACCTCCGTCGAGGCGATCCTCGGCGCGCACTACAGCGCCGGCGACTTCCGGTTCGGCGCCGGCGTCGGCCGGGGTCTCGCGCACGGTCTGGGATCGCCCGCCTTCCGCGGCGTGCTCTCGGCCGAGTGGGCCCCCGCCTACGAGAAGCCGGCGCCGCCCCCTCCCCCGCCGCCGCCGCCGCGGGTCGAGCCGCCGCCGCCGCCCCCGCCGGTGGAGCCGCCTCCGCCGCCGCCGCCCGATCGCGACGGCGACGGCATCGTCGACGCCGAGGACGCGTGCCCCGATCTCCCCGGCGTCGCGAGCCCCGAGACGTACGCGAACGGCTGCCCGCCCGATCGCGACGGCGACGGCGTCTACGACAAGGACGACGCCTGCCCCGACGCGCCCGGACCCGCCGATCCCGATCCGAAGAAGAGCGGCTGCCCGCTCGCGCGGATCGAGGACGGCCAGATCCGGATCGCGGAGCAGGTCCGCTTCAAGAGCGGGAGCGCGGAGATCCTGGGCGACAGCGACATGATCATCATCGCGATCGCATCGACGATGAAGATGCACCCCGAGATCAAGAAGGTGCGGGTCGAAGGGCACACCGACAGCACCGGCTCGCCGCAAGGGAACGTGAAGCTGAGCCAGGCGCGCGCGGAGGCGGTCGTCGCCGCGCTCGTGAAGCGGGGCGTCGACAAGAAGCGGCTCGTCGCGAAGGGGGTCGGCGCGGGGAACCCGATCGACTCGAACCAGACCGAGGAAGGCAAGCAGGCGAACCGCCGCGTCGAGCTCCACATCGTCGAGTCGGCGGCGCCGTAGCGTCAGCTCCCGCCGGGCGGGTTCCCGACGCAGAGCCCGCTCTTCTGGTTCCGATAGAGGACGGTGAAGCGGAAGAGGAAGCGCACGAAGTCGCCGAACGACGCGGCCCGCGTCGTCGTGAGCGATTCGTCGCTCGGCAGCTGGTAGCTGCCGGGGACGCTGGTGAGCGGGAGACGATCGAGCTCGTCCATCGTGACGACGCGATCGTCGTTCCCGAACCGGTCGGCCTGCGCGAACGGCGCGACGCGAAGGTCGCCCGCGCTGGTGGGCGTGTTGCGAAACAGGTTCTCCGCCGCAAAGTGCACGCCGACGACGTCGCGCTCGCCGGCGAGGATGCCCACGCCTCTCCCGTCGCCGCGGCCACGGACGCCTGGTCCGCGACAACCGCCGAAGCGCGTCGACGTCTTGATCGGCTCGAAGCGGAGCAAGATCTTGTACGGCTTCGGCTCCTCGCCTTCGGAGCGGATCGGGGGCGTCGCGGTCGCCTCGATGATCGCGTGCGCGTCCTCGTTCGCGAGCGCGACGAGCTCCTCCGGCGGCGTGCCCTCGGCGGGGACGGTGGCGTCGTCGGGGGTGCCGAAGATGACGCCGACGTCGGGGCACTCGACCGGCTGGATGCCGTTGAACGTCTGCACGAGGCCGTGGCGCGGATCGAAGACCGCGTTCGTGATCGCGCCGCGGCCGCGGTAGGAGCACGTGTCGGGCGCGCCGATCTTTCCGACCGTCATCGTCTTGAAGCCGAGGACGACGCGATCGAAGCGGAGCGCGTATTGGTCCTCGCTCCTCGCGCCGTCGACGGTGTAGTCCGACGCGGTGAAGAGGAACTGCACGGAGCCGAGGCTGAGCGCCTCGTCGGCGGGGACACACGCGGCGCCGAAGAGCGCGAGCGCGAGCGCGAGGAAGCGACGCATCAAAATCCTCCTTCCACGCCGAGGCTCGGCACGCTGACCGGACCGACGACGCGCTCGCGGCACACCGGCGACGCCGGCGCCGCGCCGGGGAGCTCGAGCGCGGTCCCGCACGCGTAGCCGGTGACCTCGCGCGAGAGCGTGGCGTTGAGGGCCTCGACGATGAACGAGATCCAGCCGGTCTTTCCGATGTTCCAGCGCTTCTCGACGCGGAGGTCGACGCGCACGAAGGCGGGCGTGCGATCGGGCGGGACGCCCACCCTCTGCTGCGGGAACGCGGGGCGCGGCGCGCTCTGGGGGATGCCGCTGTACGTGACGAAGCGGAGGCCCACGCGCCAGTTGCGTCCGAGATCGGCGGAGGCGGCGGCGGAGAGCACGTGGGGGCGATCGTACGCCGAGATGAAGCGCTGGCCACCCGCGGTGCGCTCGGAGCGCGAGAGCGTGTACGAGAGGAGGCCGCCGATCCGGTTCGTGAGCTTCCGCTTCAGGCCGATCTCGACGCCGTACGCGGAGCCGCGGCTCTTCGTGAGGAGCGCGTCGCTGCGCTCGAGATCGATGAGCTCGACCTGCGCGGTGCCGAGCGCGTCGTTCAGGTTGTAGAACGCGTTGTGGAACATCCCGCCGGTGGCGGTGAAGTCGTAGGGCACGTCGACCTCCACCGCCGCGCTCGTCTGCGCCGTGCGCTGGAGGCCGCCGCGGAGGTTCGCGAGGGTGATGCCGGGGAGCGTGATCGGCGTCGACGGCGGCTGCGTGGCCATGCCGTAGGCGTGGACGATGCGGACCTTCTTCGTCACGAAGAAGCGCGCGGAGAGGCGCGGATCGAGCGTGCCCGCGGTGGCGGGGCCGGAGCCGAACGCGTCGAAGCGCAGGCCGGGCACGACCTCGACGAACGGCAGCGCGGTGATGACCGCGTCGACGCGCGCGCCCGCCGCCCAGTCGGTGCGCGACGCGAAGATGCCGGCCTGCCGCGCGACCACGTCGTCGTCGTCCGCGAACGCGGCGAGCGCGTCGGCGTGGTAGCGATCGACGACGACGTCGGCGCCGGTCCGCACGAGGACGCCCTTCGTCACGGGCTGCGTGATCTCGACGCGGCCCGCCGTCATCACGTTGGTCGCGGCGCGCCGCGCCTCGACGCGGGTGCGATCGAACCCGATCGTCGCGGCGGCGCGGAGGCGGCCGCCGCCGCGGAAGGTGTGGTCCCAGCGGAGGTCGCCGCGATGGAACTCCGACGCGAAGAGGATGCGCTCGACCGTGAGCGCCGACGTGTCGCGCGGGGCGGAGGGATCGACGAAGAGGCGGGCGCTCGGGTCCACCGTCTCGCGCTGCGACGCGAGGTCGAACGCGCCGAAGCCGAGGAACGAGATCGTGTCGTGCTCGCCGAGCTGGAACGAGACGCGGGCCTGGTAGTCGCGGTAGTCGAGCGTCGTGTCCGACTGGAGCAGGTTGAAGAGCGCGGCGGTGTACGAGTAACGCGCGGACGCGAGCGCGGAGCCGCGGCCGTTCGCGAACGGGGCCTCGACGAGCGCGCCCGCGTCGATGAGCCGGAGCTGTCCTTCGCCGTGGAGGCGCTCCGACGGCGGCATCGCGGTCGACTCGATGACGCCGCCGGCGTAGCGGCCGACCGACGCGGGGTAGCCGCCGCGATGGAGCTCCGTCTTCGCGATGAGCGCGGGGTGGATGACGGCGGGGCCGAGCCCGAAGTGAAAGAGGTACGGGACGCGGACGCCATCGAAGTAGTAGCCGACGTTCCCCGGCGGCGCGCCGCGCACGTAGAAGTAAGGGAGGCCGGAGAGCACCGGCGTCATCCCGGGCACCGCCTCCACCGCGCGGAACGGATCGCCGAACGCGCCGGGCAGCTGCCGCACCTCGTTCCGCGCGAGCGAGTCGGACGACGTCGATCCCGGCGGCGTCTTGCCGCCGCGCACGACGACCGCCTCCACGTCGTCGGCGTGAGCGCGACGCGCGACGAGCGACAGCGCGACGATAATGCCCACCCGGAGACGCACCGCGCCCATCCTGGGCCGACGGCACGCGCGCTGCAACACGTGCATGCATGAGAGAACCTCGCTTTCTCCTCGCGGCCTTCGTGGCCGTCCCTCTCCTCCTTCTCGCCCCACGTGACGCGCGTGCCGGGATCGCGGCGTGCAACGACATCGACGTCCGGGCGAGCGCGCGCTGCGAGGTCGTCACCTCCGGCGGCTGCACGGCGCAGTGCGAGCCGGCGCGCTTCGAGGCCGCGTGCAACGCGCAGCTGACCGCGCAGTGCGACGGCGAGTGCTCCGCCAGCGTCGACGCGACGTGCACGGCGGCGTGCGAGGGGACGTGCACCGGGCAGTGCACCGCCGATCCGGGCTCGCTCGACTGTCAGGGCAGCTGCGAAGGGAGCTGCAACGCGGACTGCGATGCAGAGTGTCAGGGTCAGGCGAGCAGCAACACCGCGAGCGGCGCGTGCAAGGCGAAGTGCTCCGCGAGCTGCAACGCGAAGTGCACCGCGAGCTGCACCGGCACGGAGCCAAACGCCTCGTGCGACGCGAAGTGCCGCGCGTCGTGCCAGGGCTCGTGCCGCGCGAAGGCGAACGCGCGCTGCCAGATCGACTGCCAGAGCCGCCTCGACGCGGACTGCAAGGCGCGGCTCGAGGGCGGCTGCCGCGGGCGCTGCGAGCGGCCGGAGGGCGCGCTCTTCTGCGACGGCCAGTACGTCGACACGGGCGACAACCTCCAGCGGTGCATCGACGCGCTCCGCGCGCAGCTGAACATCCAGGTGTCGGGGAGCGCGAGCTCGTCGTGCTCGGGCAATCAATGCACCGCTGAGGCAGAAGGCACCGCCTCGTGCGCCGCATCGCCGAATACGGCTCCGGTAACACCCGCATTTGCGGTGCTGGGGCTGGTCGGCCTGACCGTTGCACGGAGCATCCGCCGGCGCCGGCGCTGAACACAGGAGACCTTTCGATGGATACGACGACGACCTCGCAGAAGAACGGAACGACGAAGACCAAGGGCGGCATGGAGGCGATCGAAGAGGAGGTGCAGCACGTCGGCACCGCGCTGTCG
Source organism: Labilithrix sp. (assembly GCA_019637155.1). Taxonomy (NCBI): domain Bacteria; kingdom Pseudomonadati; phylum Myxococcota; order Polyangiales; family Labilitrichaceae; genus Labilithrix; species Labilithrix sp. Next base: position 419,059 of record JAHBWE010000007.1, read on the forward strand.
GAGCGCGTCGCCGAGGCGCGCGACCTCGTCGAGGACCTCCGCGACCGCGCCGAGATGGCGATCCACGAGCGCCCCTACATCGTGCCGGTCGCGGCCGGCGCGGTCGGCCTCGGCGTCGGCATCCTCATCGGCTCGAAGCTGACGCGCATGATCGCGCTCGGCGTCGCGGGCGCTCTCCTCAGCGAGACGGTGCGCACGCAGCTCGTGACGATCGGTCAGGAGCTGATCAAGAACGTCGGCGACAAGCTGGACGCCGAGGACGTCGAGGAACCAGCCACGTCCTCCGTGTAAGCCGTCACGCGAGCTCGAGGTCGACGATGAGCGGCAGGTGATCGGACGCGCGGCGCGCCCTCGCGTCGTGCGCCCGCGTCACGGCGCGCACCTGGATGCCGGGGGTCACGAAGACGTGATCGATCCGCAGCACCGGGAACGCGGCCGGGAACGTCGGCACCGGGTCGTGCCCGCGCAGCGCGCGCTGGACGTCGGTCATCCGCGCGGCGAAGCGGCGGTAGGTGCGTGCATGTTGCACGGCGTTGAGGTCCCCGCAGAGGATGCGGAGCGGCCCCATCTCGGAGCTGCCGAGCCAGCTCTCGCCGAGGAGCTCGCGCGATTGCTGGTCGCGCTCGCGCCGCGACACGCCGAGGTGGGTGCTCACGACGTCGAGCGTGTGCGGGCCGATCGTGGTCTTCGCCCAGATCGCGCCGCGCGGCTCGGCGACAGGGCTCTCTGCGGGGAACGTCGTGACGCGCACGAGGGCGAGCGGCGAGCGGGAGAGGAGCGCGTGGCCATAAAAGCCGACGCCGCGCCGGAACGTGCGACAGAAGAGGAGCGTCATCCCGAGGCCGCGCGCGATGTCGCGGGCGTGGTGCGCGCCGTCGTCGTCGTCCGTCTCCGGCGCGTCGAGCTCTTGCAGGGCGACGACGTCGGGCGCCGCTTCGCCGATGACGGCGGTGATGTCCGCGGTCGAGTCGCGCCCGCCGCGGCCGACGCAGCGGTGGACGTTGTACGTCATGACCCGGAGTCGAGACACGGAACGAGCATTGCAACCAATCCCGCGAAAGGAAAAGAGTCATCATGGCGCAGAAACAGGAAAACCAGGGCGATCAGGGCGGCGAGGGCAACTACGACGCGAGCCGCCGCTACCGCGAGGGCCTCGAGAAGTCGGTGAAGGAGGGCAAGTCCGAGGAGCTCGGCAAGGAGGCGAAGACGGCGCTCGAGGGGAGCGAGGGCAAGGAGCTCCGCGAAGCAGAGGAGCTCGGGAAGCGCGGCGGGAAGTAGGCCATGACGACCGCCGTCGCCTCGTACGAGAAGAAGGGTCTCCGGAACCGCGTCGCGTTCCTGGTCGAGCTCTTCAGCGACACGTTCGAGCGGTTCTCGGACAACGAGGGGTTCCGGCTCGGCGCGGCGTTCTCGTACTACGCGACGTTCTCGATCTTCCCGCTCCTCCTGCTCTCGATCACCATCGTCGGCTTCCTCGTCGGCGACTCGGCCGCGACGCGCGACGAGCTCCTCGACGCGATCGCGGCGCCGGGCAACCCGGTGCGCGACGTCGTGGCGAAGACGCTCACCGCGATGCAGGAGAGCGGGAGCGCGCGCGGCATCTCCGCCGTCGTCGGCGTGGTCACGCTCTTCTTCGGCGCGAGCGGCGCCTTCACGGAGGTCGACGCAGCGCTGAACCGCATCTGGTGCGTGGCGGACCGGAAGGCGGAGGGGCTGAAGGGGACCGTGCGCGTCTTCGTGCAGGAGCGACTCGCGAGCTTCGCGATCGTCGCGGGCCTCGGCCTCACGGTGCTGGTCTCGCTCGTCGCGAGCTCGGTGCTCTCGTTCATCACGGCGCAGACGAACGACGTGCTCGGCGGCGGCGGCCCGCTCTGGCCCGCGATCATGAAGACGACGGAGTCCGCGACGTCGATCGTGCTCCTCACGTTCGTGTTCACGCTCGCGTTCCACTTCATCCCCCGCACGCGCCCGCCGATGCGCCTCGTGCTCCCGGGCGCGCTCCTCACGACCGTGTTCCTGAGCGCGCTGAAGGAGGTCTTCGCGACGTACCTCGCGCACATCACCAACTACTCGGCGTACGGCGTCGCCGGCGGCGTCCTCGGCCTCGCGACGTGGATCTACCTGACGAGCATGATCATCTTCCTCGGCGCCCAGCTGACCCGCATCTACGCCGAGAAGATCGGCGCGGTGGAGCCCTGCGCGCTGCAACGCGGCCTCGCGCCGAGCCGCGATCGTCGCGAGAGCTAAGAGCTCATCGCCGAGCGCATGCTACCTTTTCGTCATGACCCGCCCCGAGCTCGCGGCAGCCATTCACACGGCCCCAGTGCCGGAGTGGCACAAGGAAGAGCTCGACCGCCGTCTCGATGACACGGACGCAGGCAAGTTCGTCCCATGGTCCGAGGCGCGAGCGCGGATCCTCGGCTCGCGATCCGGGGCGGCGGCCTCGACGAGCTCGTACCTGATCGCGCGCGGCGTCCGCTACGACCGATCCGGCTGCGCGACGACGTCGCCGTAGAGGATGCCCGCGCGGTAGCCCGCCTTGGCGTAGACGATCTCGGAGCGCTTTGTGCCGTCGGGGCCGTAGGTGCGGAGGACGCTGTCGGTGCGCTGGGCGCCGGTCGCGGTGGTGCCGCGCCACTTGATCTGGCCGTCGGAGGAGACGCACACGACACATGGCGTCTCCGTGCCCGACGACGTCGCGTCGACGAGCACGAGGTCGGTGCCGCAGACGAGGCCCGCGTCCGGCGTGAAGCCGATCTGCACCGTGCCGACGTGGCGGCCGTTCGCGACCTCGACGCAGACGATCGCGTCGCCCGACGAGGCGAGCACCCGCGCGCCGACGCGGAACAAACGCTGGATCGCCGACTCGGCGACGAAGTGCCAGCGGACCGCGCCGGTGTCGCGGTCGAACGCGACGAGAGCGCGGCCCATGCACGTGATGACCGGTTCTTGCTGCTGCTGCTGCTGATTCCCCGTCGGCGGTCCGTAGCTCATGCACCTCGATCTATCCGATCTCGGCGCGCCTTTCACTGATCGGAGCGCGGCGCGAGCGCGGCGCCGTATCGCGCGCGATCGCGGCCTCGAAGCGAAGCGTGAGCTTTACATCTTCTGCGCTCACCGCCACCGCGCCGTCCACCGCCGAGAGCGCGAAGGTGCCGCCGCCGATGCGGGCCGGCAACGCGAGCCGCCGCGAGAGGGTCTCGGCGAAATTCCACACGAGCTTCTCGCGGTGCTGCGCGACCGCGCCGCCGATCGCGCGCGCGATCTTGCCGTCGACGAAGGCGGGGACGCCCTTGAGGTCCAGCCGCTCGATGACCGGCTCGAGCGCGAGCACGCGACGCGGCTCGCGCGTGACGACGCGCGGCACGAGCAAGAGCTGCCACGCCTCGAGCGTGACCGGGATCGCGACGCCGGCGACGTCCCACGTCACGCGGGCGTCGCCGCGCAGCCGGAGCCCGGCGTCGGGGACGAGCTCGAGCCGCGGCCGGCCGAGCGCGATCGATCGCCCGCGCTGCGCGTCGATCGCGACCGCCAGCGGCGTGAGCGCGCCGACGAGCGCGCCGATCTCCTCCTTCGTGACCGCGGCCGTGAGGAGCATCGGGATCAGGCCGGAACGCGGCGACCGAAGACGAGCGAGAGCGCGCCCAGGACGAGGAAGACGAAGAAGAGGATCTTCGCGATCCCGGCGGCGCTGGCAGCGATGCCGCTGAAACCGAGCACGGCGGCGGCGAGTGCGATGACGAAGAAGACGGCTGCCCAGTACAACATGACGATTTCCTTTCGACGTTCCTGATGCGTTTGGTGTTCGAAGAGGACGTAGCGAGGAGCGTGCCCGTCCCGACGCGCTCGAATCGGCCGCGCGCGCCGCAGTTGCGCGGGCCCCGCGGCCTCATCCGAGGCAGAAAGGCACGCAGGAAGGCGCGTGTCTTCGCCACCGCTTCCTCGCGCGACGCAGGACGTGCGGCGCGGCACTCCCCATGCAAGCCGGAGTGGTCATGAACAATCCCGAGAAGAAGCCGGAGCCGGTGAATCCGGACCCGAAGACCCATCCGATTCACCCGAACATCCCGAACCAGCCCATCCACGAGCCGCTGCAGACGGGCGAGGGCAGCGATCCGAAGCGCCCCGTCACGCCGCAGACGGACCCGAACGTCCCGCAGCAGTAGCCGTCATGCGCTTCTCGTATCGCCTCATCCGAGATCGCCGCGGCTACCTCGCCGAGTGCCTCGAGGCCGAGGCCGCGGGCGAGGGCAAGACCGCGGCCGAGGCGGTCGAGTCGCTGCGCGCGCTCCTCCACGAGCGCATGTTCCGTCCTGACGCGGTCGCGCCGCCGTCCGCGACCGAGGAGAGCACGATCGAGCTCGTCCTCACCGAGGACGGGCAGTCCGGGTCCACCGCATCCGCGTGACCGGCAGCGTGTCGAGGATCGCGCGGTGCTCGCGCGGGCTCCGCGCGCCGTACGGGTTGTCGCTCATGCGCGGATCGTCCGCGGCGTCGCCGGCGGGCGCGAGCTCGGGGCTCTTCGCGACGACGCCGGCGTAGAGCTCCGCGCGCTCCTCGACGTCGGTCTGGATGTAGAGCTCGCCGCCGTCCTCGAGCAGGCGCACGATCTCGACGACGAGGTCGTCCCCCATCACGAGGCGCTTCTGGTGCCGCTTCTTCCACCACGGATCGGGGAAGTGGAGGAACACGCGCCGCACCGACGCGTCGGGGCGGAGGCGCGTGAGCGCGTGCCGCGCGTCCTCGCAGAAGACGCGCGCGCGCGCCGCGTGCCCCTGCTTCGCGAGGCGCTCGTCGCCGACCGTCGCCCACTTGCGGCGGATCTCGAGGCCGACGAGCGCCGCCTCCGGCGCGGAGAGCGCGCGCTCGACGAGGAAACCCGCCTTCGGCCCGGGACCGATCTCGAGCTCGATCCAGGCGCCGCTCACGAGCGCGGGGAGGTCCACGGTCTCACCCTCGGGCAAGCGCGGCGCATGGTCGTAAGGTCCAGGCTTCTTCAAGACGGAGCGGGGCACTATATAACGAAGCTCCTCGATGGACCGCCGCCGCGTCGCTCGCCTCGCGCCGCTCGCGCTCGGCACCTCGTTCCTCGCCTACCGCTCGATCGCCGCGGTCTACGCGAAGCTCGGCCACCCCGGCGCCGCGCTCGACGACGCGTACATCCATTTCCAGTACGCGCGCGCGATCGCGGAGGGCCATCCCCTCCGCTTCCAGGCCGGAGAGCCGATCTCGACCGGCGCGACGAGCTTCCTCTGGCCCGCGCTCCTCTCGCCGTTCTACCTCGTCGGCTTCCGCGGCGAGGCGATCCTCTGGCCGGCCTGGCTCCTCTCCTTCGCCGCCCTCGGCGCGCTCGCGTACGAGGTCTACCGCCTCGCGCTGCCGCTCACGAGCCGCGGGCCCGCCGCCGGCGCGGCCGCGATGACGCTCGGCTTCGGCGGCCTCGTGTGGGGCGCGGGCAGCGGGATGGAGGTCGTCCCGTTCGCGTGGCTCATCGCGTTCGCCACGCGGCGCGCCGCGGAGTGGGCGGAAGAAGAAGACGCCCGCACGACGCGCGCGCTCCGCGTCCTCGTCGCGCTCGCGTTCGCGCTGCCGCTCATGCGTCCGGAGGGAGCCCTCACCTCGCTCGCGCTCGGCGCGATCGTCGGGCTCTCAGGTTCGAGAGGGCTCTGCCCTCTCGAGCTCTCCCGCCGGGGTCGCTCGCGCGAAGACGCGCTCGCCGCCCCGGGCCCCTCGAGAGGGAGCTCCCTCCTCAGGAAGCTGCTCTGGAAGCTGCGTGGTCGCACGCCCGCGCTCGTGTTCGTCCTCGCCGCGATCTTCCCGCAGCTCTTGCTCCTCGTGCTCACCGGCGCCGCGACGACGAGCACCGCGCAGGTGAAGCTCCTCTTCGGCAACCCCTACTACGAGCTGTGGCCGACCGCGTTCGGGAACATGCGCGTGCTCGTCGTCCAGATCCTGAACGGCGACGTGTGGAGCACCGAGTTCTTGCCGAAGGGCGGCGCCGCCGTCGCGTGCCTCGGCCTCGTCGCGCTCGGCTGGCGCGGCCACGCGACCGGTCGCGTCGCGCGCGCCGCGCTCGTGCTGCTCTTCGCGTTCATGATGTTCGTGCCGTGCTTCTACGTCACGTTCCTGTGGAACCGCCTCCGCTACCTCTGGCCGTTCGCGCCGGGGTGGTTCGTCGGCCTCGCCTGCCTCGCGCACGCGGCGTCGAGCGTCGTGCTCCGCGTCGATCGACGGTGGGCGCCCGCGACCGCGACGCTGCTCGCCGGCGTCTTCGCCGGCATGTTCGCGATGCGGCTCGAGTGGGTCATCGACGACGTCGCCCAGTCCGCGAGCGGCATCGATCGGCAGCAGGTCGCGCTCGGCCGCTGGGCGAAGACGGGGCTGCCGGACGGCGCGCGCATCGGCGTGAACGACACCGGCGCGATCGCGTACTTCTCCGACAAAAAGACCTTCGACGTGGTCGGTCTCACGACGCCGACGGAGGGCCGCTACTGGGTCGCGGGGCAAGGCTCGCGCTTCGAGCACTACGAGCGGCTGCAGAAGACGGCGCCCTCATCGCTTCCCACACATTTCATCGTATACCCGGAATGGATGCAATGCCCGACCGTCCTCGGCCCGTCGCTGCACGAGGCCGTCGTCACCGACTCGTCGATCCTCGGCGGCCAGACGATGCGCGTGTACGAGGCGCGCTGGACCTACCTCGACAGCGGCTCGGCGCCGTGGACGAAGCTCGCGCGCATCGACGACGCGGTCGACGTCGCCGACCTCGAGAGCGAGAAGGAGCACGGCTGGGTCCTCGGCTTCGCGCGCGAGGGCGATCAATCGGTCGAGGAGGGCAACGCGCCCGACGGCGCCGTCGTCGTCGACGGCGGCCGCAAGAGCCGGATCCACGATCGCTTCCGCGTCACGCTCGCCCCCGGCGGCAAGCTCGTCGTCGTCGCGCGCGTGTCCGCCGCCGAGGGCGCCGACCTCACCTTCAAGATCGAAGACCGCACGATCGGCACCGCGAAGGTCGAAGACGGACCGTGGACCGAGGTCGCGGTCGCGATCCCGGACGACCTCCGCGGCACCGTGAACGTCGAGGTCACGAGCGAGCGCTGGTACTCCGCCTTCCACTACTGGTTCGGCGAAGAAGCCGCGCCGTAGCGCGCCCGCGCCTACTTCTTGGCGGCGGGGGCCGCGCCCGGCTTCGGCGCGAGGCCGAGCTGCTGCGCGAAGTCGGCGCCGTTCGAGTAGGCCCAGCCGCGGACCATCTTGCCGTCCTTGAACTGGAAGATCGTGAGGTGCTTCACGGTGACGGGCTTCTTCGTCGCGGGGACGCCGAAGAACGAGCCCTTGTGCGTGCCCGTCATCGTCTCCTCGGAGATGACGTAGTCGTTCACCGCGAGCGTCTTCTCGACGGTGTGCTTCGCGTCGGGGAAGCCCGTCGTCATCTCCTTGAAGAACTTCTTGCCGTCGGCCTTGCCCTTCATCCCCTGCGGCTGCGTGTAGTCGTCGTACTCGATGTTGTCGGCGAGGAGCGCGAGGAAGTCCGCCTCCTTCTTGCCCTCGAGCGCGGCGGAGAGCGCCTTCACCGCGTCGATGTTCTTCGCCTCCTCCGGACCGTTGTTCGAGACGATCGTCTCGGTCTTGGTCGGGATCGCCGGGATCGGGCGGCCCTTCTGCTTCGAGATGCCGGCCTGCGAGAGGATCGTGTTGCCGTCGTAGTAGGTGTGGTCTTCCTTGATCTGGCCCTCGGGCGTGAACCAGAGGAGGTCGATGCCCATCGAGCCGACCGGCTTCTCCGTCGCCTTGATGCCCCAGAGATCGCCCTTGTGCGTCGCGTTGAACGCCCACTCGACCGCGACGGTGTCGCCCTTGATCCAGACGCGGCTCGCGTTGCCCTTGTAGTCGGGGAACGCCTCGAAGAGCTTCTGGTAGCTCTGCGCGATCGCCTCGCGACCGCTCGCGTCGGCCGGCGCGCCCGCGACCTTGAGGACGCCGCCGTCGGTGTAGAGGCTCGCGAGCTTCTTCGCGTCGCGCGCCATGTAGGCCTCGCCGAAGCCCTGCATCGTCGCCTGCTGCAGCTCCATCGGCGACTTCTTCGGCGGCTCGGCCTCCGCCGGCGGAGCCGAGGCGACCGGCGGCGCGGTCGTCGCCGGCGGCGGGGGCTCCGGCGCCTTCGGCGGCGGCTGCTCTTCACCGCACGCGTTGAGAGCTGCAAAACCAACGGCCACGAGGGCGAACGAGAGCTTACGCATGGGCCGGGTCGTAGACCTCTTCCGTGCCGTACGTCAAGCCCGCTCCCCGCTGTGATAAGAGAGGGGCCCGATGCGAAAACGGCCTCTCGGCAAGACCGGTCTCGTCGTGTCGGAGATGGCGATCGGGACGTGGGGCCTCTCCGGCGACGCGTACGGCAAGGTCGAGGAGGCCGACGCGGAGATCGTCCTTCGCCGCGCGATCGAGATCGGGTTCGACGTGATCGACACCGCCGACGCGTACGGCGCCGGACGCATGGAGCGCCTCGCGGGCCGCATCGCGAAGGCGAACCCCGAGGTCGTCATCGTCACGAAGGGCGGGCTCGATCGCACGACCGAGCCCGCGCGCAAGAACTTCTCCGCGGAGCACCTCCGCGGCGCGGTCGAGCGCTCGCTCAAGCGCATCGACAAGGACGCGCTCCAGGTCTACCTCCTCCACAACCCGACCCCCGAGACGCTCTGGAACGGCGAGGCGGTCGAGGTGATGCAGACGCTGAAGAAGGAGGGGAAGATCCAGCACTGGGGCGTCGCGGCCGGTGACGAGGACGTCGCGCGCGCCGCGATCGACAAGGGCGCGGAGGTGATCGAGCTCGCGTACAACCTGCTCCACCCGATCGATCTCCATCGCCTCCAGGGCGACATCATGATCGCCGGCGCGGGGGTCCTCGCGCGCTCGGTCCTCGGGCACGGGCTCCTCCACGGCATGTGGGCGAAGGACCGGCGCTTCGAGGAGGGCGACCACCGCGCGGAGCGCTGGACGCGGCTCGAGCTCGAGAAGCGGATCGACGACCTCGACGCGGTGCGCTTCCTCGTGAAGGGCGACGTCCACACGATGCGCGGCGCGGCGGTGCGCTTCGTGCTCGCGAACCACTTCGTCTCGGCGGCGGTGCTCGGACCGCGCACGAAGGAGCAGCTCGAGCAGCTCGTGCGCGAGACCGGCGCGGGCCCGCGCTACCTCCTCGACGACGACCTGCGCCAGCTCCCGCGCGCGCTCGACAAGATCGGGATCCACACATGAGCGTCGATCGCGCGGACGTGATGGAGAAGCTCGTGAAGGCGGCGGCCGCGGCGGCCGAGGTCGTCATGAAGATCTACGCCGAGTCCGATCCGGGCGTGGAGCTCAAGGGCCCGAACGATCCCGTCACGCGCGCGGACAAAGAAGCGAACGCGCTCCTCCTCGAGCACCTCGCGCGCGACTTCCCGGGCGTGCCGCTCGTCGCGGAGGAGAGCGCGCCCGAGACGTACGCGGGCTTCGGCGCCGCGCCGTGCGCGATCTTCGTCGACCCCGTCGACGGCACGCGCGAGTTCATCGCGAAGAACGGCGAGTTCGCGGTCATGCTCGGCTTCGCGGAGGCGGGGGTGCCCACCGTCGGCGTCGTCGACTGCTGCGCCTTCGGCGAGGTGTTCGCGGCGGCGGAGGGGATCGGCGCCTTCCGCATCGCGGGCGGCGCGCGCGAGCGCGTCCACGTCTCGGACGTGACGGACCTCGCGCGCGCGCGCTGCGCGGTATCGCGCTCCCATCGCACCGAGGCGGTGGAGGAGAAGCTCGCGCGGCTCGGCCTCGCGGAGCTCTGCCCGCTCGGCGGCGCCGGCATCAAGGCGGTGCGCGTCGCGACCGGCGCGATCGAGCTCTACGCGCATCCGTCGGGCGGCCCGGTGAAGCTCTGGGACGCGTGCGCGCCGGACGCGATCGTGCGCGCGGCCGGCGGCGTGTACACCGACGCGCGCGGCCGCGTCTTCGACTACCGCGGCCCCTACGCGCAGAACGAGGGCACGGTGGCGGGGAACCCGATCCTCCACGCCGAAGCCGTCGAGCGGTTCAACGGGACATGAAGAACCGCGCGGAGGTCGTCGTGATCGGCGCAGGCATCATGGGCCTGTCGATCGCGTACCACCTCGCGCGGCTCGGGATCGAGGACGTCGTCGTCGTCGACAAGAGCTACCTCTGCGGCGGCGCGAGCGGGCGGAACGGCGGCGGCATCCGCGCGCAGTGGTCGAGCGAAGCGAACGTGCGGCTCATGCAGGAGAGCATCCGCATGTGCCAGGACTTCGCGAGCGAGTTCAAGATCAACGTCTGGCTCCGACAGGGCGGCTACCTCTTCCTCGCGCGCGATCAGAAGCGGACGAAGGCGCTCGAGCGTTCGAGCGAGCTCCAGCGCAAGCTCGGGCTCGACACGCGGATGCTCTCGCCGAAGGAGGCGCGGAAGATCGTGCCGGAGCTGTCGGGGGAGGGCATCGTCGCCGCGAGCTACAACCCCGACGACGGCGTCGTGTTCCCGTGGCCGTTCGTGTGGGGCTTCGCGCAGGCGGCGATGAAGCGCGGCGCCCTCCTCGCGACGTTCACGGAGGTGGTGGGCTTCGACACGCGCGGCGCGCGCATCGAGGGCGTCCGCATCAAGAGGGTCGGGACGAACGACAAGCCGTTCCGGATCAAGACGAACAAGGTCGTGAACGCGTGCGGAGCGTGGTCGCCGGAGATCGCGCGGATGCTCGGGGTCGAGCTCCCGAACAAGCCGCATCGCCACGAGATCTGCTCGACCGAGCCGCTCAAGCCGTGGCTGAAGCCGCTCGTCGCCGACCTCGCGAACGGCCTCTATTTCAGCCAATCGACGCGCGGCGAGATCGTCGGCGGCATCGGGCAGGAGCGCGTGCCGCCGGGCGTGAACCACGACAGCTCGTTCGCGTTCCTCGGCCTCTACGCGAAGGCGCTCGTCGCGACGTGCCCGATCCTCGGCAAGGTGAAGGTGCTGCGCCAGTGGTCCGGCTGCTACGACCTGACGCCGGACGCGAACCCGATCGTCGGCGCGGTCGACGAGGTGGAGAATTTCTTCCAGGCCTCCGGCTTCATGGGCCACGGCTTCATGATGGCGCCGATCATGGGCAAGAAGATCGCGGAGCACATCGCGGGCGAGCAGGACGACGAGGAGGACCAGGCCCTCTTCGCGCGCTGGAACCTCCGCCGCTTCAAGGAGGGCAAGCTCCTCGAGGAGTCGATGATCATCGGCTAAAGCGGCACGACGGGGCCAAGCCCCTTGAAGCGCGCCGAGACGTCGCTGCGCGTGATCCGCGCGTTGCCGTCCTCGCCCGCGGTCCCCTTCGCGCCGTAGGGTCCGGGGGCGACGAGGACGCCGTCGCGCTCGGCGAAGCCGACGCCGCGGCGGTTCGCGCTCTGGCCGACGTACGAGCGGCCGCCGCTGCCGCCGGCGCCTCCTTCGCCGCCCTCGCCGCCGCGGACGTCGATCACGACATGACGATCGAGCTCGTCGAAGCGCTCGTCGAGCACGACCTCGACGTCGCCGCCGCGTCCCCCCTGTCCGCCGCGACCGCCCGTGCCGCCCGGTCCGCCGGGCTCGAAGTCGTCGACGCCGGGCGCGCCGTCGCCGCCGCGACCGCCGGCGCCGCCGTCCCCGCCGCGCGCGACGACGTCGAGCGGCGTTCCGGGCGCGGAGAGCGTGAGCGTATCGACGTCGCCCGTCGCGCGCGCCGCGAGGAGCTTCGTGTAGTCGGGCGTCCGAACCCATGTAACATACACGGTCATGCGGGGCCCGTCTCCGCCCGCGCCGCCGGCGCCGCCGGTGCGCCCCGGCGCGGCGCGCGAGGGGAGCGGCTCCTTGGAGTTGGGCTCGGGCAGGTCGCCGTAGAGCGCGTGGTCGCCCGCGTTGCCCGCGATGCCGGCGCGCCCCGCCCCGCCGATCGCGCGGCGGCACTCGTAGCTCGGCGGATAGCGGACGGAGAACGCAGGCCCGCTCGGCGGGCGCGCGAAGATGACGAAGCCGCTCTGCGCCGTGGCGAGGACGTCGGCGCTCGGATGGAAGACGCCGTCGGCGTCGAAGGTCCCGTTCGGGCTCGAGACGTGCAGCTGCCGCAGGTCGAAGATCGCGTCGTCGAGGTCGACGCGATGCGGGACGAGACGTCGCGGCGGTCCGTCGTCGCCGGGATCGACCACGTCGAGGAGCACATGGAGGCCGACCGGCTCCCCCGGACAGATCGCGCTGCGCGGGCTCGCGAGCCCGAAGTGCACGGCCCGCGTCTCGACTCGGTTCAGATCCACCGGCGCCCGCGACGACCACGCACACCCTGCGAGCACCACGGCCAACAACGCCCCTCTTCGATGCACGTGCAGACTGCAGCAAGATCGACACCGCCCGTCGCGAGGCGCCGCGCCCGTGCGCTCCGCGCCGACGTGGAGCGCAGTTCACGTCGCGGCCGCCGTACTTTGCGACGAGGTCACCCGCGGTCAGCGCGTGAATACGAGGTGCGAGGCGCTCAACGCCGGAGCTTCGTACGTGTACGCGTTCGTGAGCGTGAGGTCGCTCGTGCCGGCGGGGTGCGGCGACGCGTGGGTCGCGTCGATGCGGTAGGTGGTGACGCGGGCGAGTCGCTCGGCGCCGAAGAGACGAATGCCGAAGCGACGCGGCGCGTTGGTCTTGTTCACGACGACGACCGTGACGCGCTTGCCGTCGCCCTCCGCCGCGAAGACGGAGCTCTCCGCCCGCTCCGGGTGCTCGACCGCGACGTTCGTGTCGCCGAAGCGCGCGCCCTTGCCGTCGGCGTTGCGCATGAGCTGGAGCCCGCCGAACGGGGCGGTCATGTCGGCGCACGCCGGCCACATCGCCGCGACGTGCACGTCCATGCGCGCGAAGACGCCGAGCGTGTCCGCGACCGCGAGGCCGCTCGCGACGTGACGGCACCCACCGGGGAAGTACTCCGTCACGCCGAGCTTCGTGCCGGGGTACCCCTTCTCGAGGCGCGCGAAGAGACGGGTGAGGATGTCCGCGCCGCCGAAGAGGTGATCGCGCGTGATCCACGACTGCTCGTCCCACGTCGGATCCCAGTAGCTCCGCGGTCCCTGCAGGATCGCCTCGAGCTCGGTCGCGTCGAGCGCGCGGTCGCCGTGATCGAGCTCCCACACGAACTTCCCGCGGATGATGCGCTGCGGGTACCAGTGAAAGTCCCAGGTATCGAGGAGGCGCTTGCCCGCGGCGTCGCTCGCGGCCTTCACCGCGGCGAGGTACTCGTCCATGTACCAGGTGCCGAGCCCGCTGTGCTCCGGCATCGAGTCGTACCAGGTCGTCCAGCCGTCGAAGTGGTAGTGGTCGGGGCCGACGATCATCGCGTTCGGCGCGAGCTCCTTCACGCGCGTCGCGAACACGAGGTAGCGCGCGGTGAACTCCGCGCCGGTGAGCTGTCGCCCGAGCAGCGCGCCGTTGTCGGCGTAGAGCGGGACGCCGCTGCCGAGCTGCAGCATCGGGAAGTTGTAGCCGAACAGATCGGGCTCGTTGTCGGTGCCGACCATGACCTGCGTGGGTCCCGGGTCGAAGATCGGCGCGCCGATCTTCCGGCGGAGGAAGTCGAGGTGCTCGTCGGTGTAGACCTTGCCGTCGTTCAGGTCCGGCGTGTCGGCGAAGGCGGTCGGCTTCACGAGCGAGAGCCGCTCGAAGTAGTCCTCGCGATCGAACGCGGGCTGGTCGTAGGGGACGCCGCCGAGCGAAGCGGAGACGTAGTCGTTGAGGACGAACGGCACCATCGTCGCGCGCCCCGCCGCGCGGTTCTTCGCGATGAGCTCGAGGTCGACCGCGCCCGGCGCGTTCGGCTGCGCGAGGCCCTCGGTCAGGTACATGTCGCTGACGAACCCGTTGTAGTGGGAGCCGTTCGAGACGTTCGTCTCCCAGTTGTACGCGTTCGACCGATCGCCGCCGCGCCGCACGAAGGACACCCCCGCCATCACCGCCACGGGATGCTCGTCCGCCGCCCCGCCGTTGATGCCGTAGATGAGCGGCGAGATCGGCCGTCGCCCCTCCCCCGTCTTCACGAGCGTGACGACGTCGACCCCCGCGACCTCCGCCGGCTCGACGATCTCGGGCGCCCGCCCGTCCGCCGCCGCGTCGACACCACCGCCGGACGAGGAAGACGTGGAGGACGATGAAGAAGCTGAAGACGACTCTTTCGGCTCGGGCGCGCTCGCGTCGCCGTCGCCCGGAGGCGGGAGCGCCGCGACGTCGACCCCACAAGCAGCGACGAGCCCGAGGGCTACGAGCGCGCGCCTCGAGGTCACCGCCACGCGATCACCACGTTGTCCATCCACACGGACGTCGACACCTCGGTCTGTCTTGGGCTCGCGAGCCCGACCGCCACGTGGAGCGGCGCGTCGAACCCCGTGGAGACGTGGCCGGTGACCTCTCCCTTGCCGTCGACCTGGGCGGAGTAGCCGCCCTCTTTCGCCAGCGTCAGCTCCACGCGATGCACGAACCTCGGATTGAGCGGCAGCTTCTGGACCTCGTCCGCCGCCGCGTCCCCGTTGCCCTGGTGAAGCCGCAGCCAGCCCGACGTGCCGTCGAAGCCGAGCGCGATGTGGCGCGTGTCGAAGCCGAAGCGCTCCAACGAGACGGCGGCGAAGAGGCCGAAGTCGGTCGCGGCGTCGGTCGCGGCGATGTCATAGAAGACGTCGAACGAGAGCGACATCGTGGTGGTGCCGTTCGGATAAGCGAACGTGTGCGTGAGGAAGCGGACGTATTCCTTGTTCTTCGGTGTCCCGATCGCGATCGTGAGGCGCCTACCGCACATCACCGGCTCGTCGCTGCGCCGCTTCGCCTCGATCATGAACTTCGCGCTGAGCGATTCGGTCGCGGTCCACTTGCCTCCGGGAAGATCCCTCCGTTCGAAGTCGTCGCAGTAGCCGTCGGGAGGACACACGGGTCCGCAGCTCGCAGCGTCGACGTCCCCGTCCAAGGTCCCGCTCGACGAGGATGACGAAGACGAAGTCGAGCTGGTCGAAGCCCCGCCCGGGCCGCCGTCGGGTGGGGTGCCGTCCGTCGCGTCGAAGGACGAACAGGCCGCGGCGGCGCAAATAAGGAGGGTGGCGATCCGGCGGCCCACGGCGGTCAACGCTACCAGCCGGCCGGCTGAGGTGAGAACGAATGTTGACACCTTCCGAAGCGGGCGATTACCGTCGCTTTCTCGGAAAAACGGGGCCCCACGTACGCGTGGGGACAGGACCAGTCTGGCCCCAAACGAGTCGCGGGGCACGGGAGAGCTCGCCATGAAGATGCGTAACGCCGCGCTGTCGATGTCGCTGTCGCTCCTCTCGCACGCCTGCCGCGTGGGATTGCCGGTCGCCGTCGCAGCGAGCTGCATGGTCGCCTGCGACGACGAGAACGATCCGAAGACATGGGTGAAACGCCTCGACGACGCCGCCCAGCGCGGCGCCGCGATCAAGCGCCTCGACGAGATGTTCAACGGAGCGATGAGCTCCGCGAACAGCAACCGCGAAGACCCGAAGGTCAAGGGCATCATCGACGACGCCGCCGAGCCCCTCACGAAGGTCTACACGACGCAGCAGCTCGACGAGAAGACGCGGAAGGACGTCATGAAGCTGATCGCCGACATGGGCGATCCGCGCGGGACGCCCGCGTTCGCGAAGGCCTTCAAGGACTACGAGCCAGGCAAGAACGACGAAGACGTGAAATTCGCGGCGCAGGGCACCGCGCGCCTCTCCACCCAGAACAAGCTGACCGACCAGGGGCTCATCGACGCGCTCTGGGACTGCTTCTCCAAGTTCAAGCTGTCGCAGGCGAAATCGTCGAACCTCTACCTCGACCTCCAGATGGCGGTGAAGACCGTCAAGCACCCGACGTGGGGTCCGAAGGCCGTCGCCCTCCTCTCGACGCCGATCCCGACGCCGGTCACGCCCGACATCTCGAAGGACTACATCATCTTCTGGCAGCAGACGGCCGCGCAGCTCCTCGGCGAGCTGAAGTTCACCGGCGCGGTCGGCCCCCTCGTGAAGGCGCTCATGACGCCGACGAAGGCGGAGCTCAAGTTCCCGGTCCGCAACGCGCTCCACAAAATGGCGAAGGAGGCGGAGCCCGAGCTGATCAAGGCGCTCAAGGGCGAGGGCGACTACCAGAAGCTCGCCGAGGCCTACCCGGAGCGCAGCTACCTCCCGCTCATCGCCGAGCCGATCGCGTACATCGGCCGCCCGAGCGGCCTCGCCGCGATCATCGAGCAGCTCGCCGACACGAAGCTCACCCCGCAGAACCGCGTCGCCCTCACGTCGTACCTCACCTACTGGCCCGCCGACGCGAAGGTCATCAACGCCTACAAGGACTCGTACACGAAGGTCCCCGCCGACGTGCCGATCGCGGCGATGGGCGGCGGGAACGGCCACGCGATCCTCGTCGGCGCGGCGGCGCTGTTCTTCGACTCCTCGCTGACCGACTGGATCGTGAAGGAGTACACGAACGCGAAGGGCATGGCGGCCGACGAGATGCCCCGCTCCGCGCTGCCCGCGGCGATCAAGCTGATGACGGCCGAGCAGACCAAGATGGTCAACGACGCGGTCAACAAGATCTCCGGGCCCGCGTCGGAGAAGGAGATGTTCAAGAGCGCGAGCGCGATCCTCGACAAGTGCAAGAAGGACGACGCCTGCTACCTCTCCGTCCTCGACACGCCGGTCCCGTCGTCGCCGCTCTCGTCGAAGTACGGCCACATCAAGGCGGTGTGGATGGCGACGATGAACAAGGGCCCCGACACGAAGGCGAAGCTCCTCGAGCGCCTCGAGAAGGTGAAGGACGGTGACGTCCGCCTCTACATGATCGAGGCGATCGACATCCTCTCGCCGCAGGGCGACCCCGCCGCCGCCGACAAGCTCGACAAGATCGTCGAGACCGACTCGAAGGCGAAGGTCCCCGGCACCGACGAGATGTACCGCATCGCGCTCAAGCTGCGTTCGAAGGTGCCGTGATCCGGCTCGAGGTCACTCGCGGGCAGACCGAGGGCACGCTCGTCGAGCCGACGACGGACGTCGTGCGCATCGGTCGGGCCGAGGGGAACGACCTCGTCCTCGGAGACAGCCACGTCTCGAGCGAGCACGCGAAGGTCGTGTTCGCCGGGGCGCAGTACGTCCTCGTCGATCAGCGCTCCACCAACGGCACCGCCATCCTCCGCCGCGGCGAGCGCATCGCCCTCGACGACACGAACAACCGCGAGGCCCCGCTCGAGGACGAGGACGTCATCGAGCTCGGCTCGCAGGACCGCGTCGTCCACATCACCGTCTCGCTCCGCGAGGAGGCCGACACGGCGAAGGTCTTCGCGCTGAAGAAGATCGAGGAGCTCGTCCCGCGCGCGACGATCCTCGAGAAGGACGAGAGCCGGCTCCGCGTCCTCTACGACGTGCTCAAGCGCATCGGCGGCGCGCAGGACCTCTCCGAGGTGCTCGTCGCGATCTGCGAGTCGAGCTTCACCCTCGTCCCGCTCGCCACCCACGTCACGATCATCCTGCGCGACGACGACGAGGAGCACACCCCGGTCTCGGCGAAGGCGGCCGCGAGCGCTTCCGGCTACGTCCCGGTGATGACGCGCGTGCGCGGCCAGGAGGCCCCGCCCTCGCAGGCGATCCCGATCACGCGCTCCGTCTTCCGCAAGGTCGTGAGCGAGCGCGCCGCCGTCGTCGCGGCCGACGCCCCGCGCGACGTCGGGCAGAGCGAGTCGCTCATGGGCGCGCAGATCCGCTCCACGCTCGGCATCCCGCTCTGGAAGGGCGAGGAGATCCTCGGCGTCATCCAGGTCGACAACCGCGACGCCGGCGTCCTCACCGCGAGCGACCTCGACATCATGGCGGTGCTCGCGCAGAACGCCTCGCTCGCGGTCGCGAACGCGCGCGTCGCGAAGCGCCTCCGCGCGGCCGAGGACCGGCTCAAGAAGGAGAACGCCTTCCTCAAGGGCAAGGAGCAAGAGCGGCGCACCGGCGCGAAGAAGGACGGCGCGCCCGAGATCATCGGCAACAGCTCGCCGATGAAGCACCTCCTCGGGCAGCTCGAGAAGGTCGTGAACACGCGCGTCACCGTCCTCATCGAGGGCGAGACCGGCGCGGGCAAGGAGCTCGTCGCGGCGAGCGTGCACTACCGCTCGAACCGGCGCGATCGCCTCTTCGTCGGGCAGAACTGCGCCGCGATGCCGGAGACGCTCCTCGAGAGCGAGCTCTTCGGCCACAAGAAGGGCGCGTTCACCGGCGCGCACGAGGACAAGCGCGGCCTCTTCGAGGTCGCCGACGGCGGCACGCTCTTCCTCGACGAGGTGACGGAGATGCCGCTCTCGCTCCAGTCGAAGCTCCTTCGCGTCCTGCAAGAAGGAGAGATCCGCCCCATCGGCGCGACGCAGGAGAAGAAGGTCAACGTCCGCATCGTCGCCGCGACGAACCGGAACCTCGAGAAGGAGGTCGCCGAGGGCCGCTTCCGCGAGGACCTCTACTACCGGCTCAAGGTCTTCCCCCTCCGCGTGCCGCCGCTCCGCGAGCGCCGCGAGGACATCCCGCTCATCGCGACGCACTTCCTCACCCGCTTCTCGCACGAGTTCGGCAAGCCCTCGGGCGGGTTCTCGCAGCAGGCGATGGAGCTCCTCCAGGGCTACGACTGGCCCGGCAACGTGCGCGAGCTGCAGAACGAGATCCAGCGCCTCGTCATCCAGGTCGACCCCGGCGGCTTCGTCACGCCGGAGATGCTCTCGCCGCGCGTGCGCCAGGTCGAGGGCATGATCGAGCGCGTACGCCCGACCAAGGGCACGCTCAAGGAGATGATGGACCAGGTCGAGCGCTGGCTCCTGATCGAGGCCCTCCGCGAGCACGGCAACAACAAGACCGCCGCCGCGAAGTCCCTCGGCATCACGCGCGAAGGCCTCCACAAGAAGCTCCGCTCGTTCGGGCTCTGACCGTTTCAGCCGCTCTCGTCCGCGAGCGGCGCCGGCGAGCTGCGCTGGTGCTTGTAGATCTTGATCCGAAGCGTAACGAGGTACGTCACGCCGCACGCGACGATCGCGGGCGGACCGAACGCCTTGCCGAACACCTCGAAGACCAGCGCGATCGCGGCGAGCGGCACGCCGACGACGGCGACGAGCGACGAGCCGATGCCGACGACGGCGAAGAGCGCCGGATCGAGGTGTGGCCCGCCGAGGAGGTTCAAGAGCTTCGCGACGAGCGCGCCGGCGACGCCGCCGAGGAACATCGACGGGATCAACATCCCGGCGGAGCCGCGCCCGACCATCGTGAGCCCCGTCGTGACGACTTTGCCGAGGAGGATGAGCGCGACGAGCCACCAGGCGCCGAGCTCCTCCTTGTCGAGGAGGATGTCCGCGAGCGTCTCCTCGCCGATGCCGAGGATGTGCTTCGGGGCGAGCCCCGCCACCTTGAAGAGCACGAGCGCGATCGCGCCGGCGGCGACCGCGCACACGACGGCGTGCCACGCGGGGCGGAGCCGGCCGACGAGCGCCTGCAGTCGCGCCATCGTCATGCCGAAGCCGAGCGCCACCGGGACGGAGACCGCGACCGCCACGAGCGCAGACGCTCCCAGCTCCCCCGCCGAGTACGTCGGCGAGTGCGTCGGCCCGATGAAGAGCGGCTCGTAGCGTCCCTTCAGCCAGTTGTTGAGCCACCAGCACACGACGCCCGCCCACAGCGCGTACGCGAGCTTGCGATAGATGATGCGATCGCCGTAGGCGACCTCGGTCGCGAAGAGCGCCCCCGTGAACGGCGCGCCGAGGAGGGTGGCGACCGCGGCGGAGATCCCGGCGAGCTGGTACGTCCGGAGCTCGTACTCGGAGCGGATCCGGAAGACGCGCGCGAAGCCGGCGGAGATGGACTCGGACACCATCACGAGCGGCGCCTCCAGCCCGCCGGACGCGCCCGAGCCGAGCGTCAGGAACGTCGCGAGGAACTTGCGCGCGGCGAGGACGAAGGCTGGACGCTCGTAGCGAGGTTGCGGGTCGTCGCCCTCGTACTCGTAGGTGACGTGATAGTTCGCGAGCGCGGTCTCCATCCCGTCGCCGGCGACGGCGCGCCATTCCTCGCGTCGCATGAGCAGGCCGCGCACGAGCGCGCCGGCGACGAGCGCGACCACGAGCGTCGCGGCGCCGGCGAGCGTGCCCTCCTCGGACGCGTGCATCAGCGGCGCGAGGACGGCGTGAACGAGCTGCCGGAGCGCGGTGCACGCTCCCCACACCACGCCGGCGAGGAGCGTCACGAGCACGACGACGCGCGCGATGTGATCCCAGGAGTCGTGAAGCGCGCGACCTTCCTCGTCCAGCTTCTCGAAGTGATTGCTACCCATGGCTCGCCCCACGGTAGCGCACGCGTGTGCCGAGGTCGCTCAGCGAAAGTACGGGAACGCGAGCTGCAGGTACTGCGGGGCGGCGAGGGTCGGGTGGTGGTTCTCGTAGACGAACGTGCCGCCGAGCGGCGGCACCCACTGCTGCGGGTGCCCGACCATCGCGCCGACGCCGCATTGTCCGCAGCGCACCTGCCAGCACTCGCCGTAGACCGGGAACGAGTACGGCGTCGCCGGCGCCATGCCGGTCCCCTTCGTCCGCCAGATCCGGAACGTGAGCTGCCAGCAGTCGACGTGACACGTCTGGCAGCGCGCGCCCCAGTACCCGATGCGCTGCTCCCACGCGCGCATCTCTTCGTGGAGCAGCAAGTACCAGAGCATCGGATCGCGATCATACGCGATACCCTGCGCACGTGGACGAGACCGCACGCCTTCACGCGCGAATCGCCGAGCTCGAAGCCGAGAACCTCCGCCTCCGGCGCGGCGTCTTCGTGCCGAGCGGACCCACCGTCGCGACGCCGCCGGGGCTGACGCCGCTCTTCGCCGAGGCCGAGCGCGCGATCCGCGAGCTCTTCGGACGCATCGAGATCGATCCCGCCCGCGCGCACATCGCGGTCGGCGACGAGCGGTACCTGATGGTCCGCGCGTCCGCGTTCGCGATCGACTTCCTCGACACGCTCGTGCAGCTCTACGCCGACCGCGGCGAGCGCGAGGCCCTCGCCATCGCGCGCGGGTTCCTCTTCGACATCGCGCACACGATCGGCGTGCATGATGCGCGCGTCGTCCACGCCCAGCTCGGGGCGAAGGACCCGATCGCGAAGCTCTCCGCCGGCCCGGTGCGCTTCGCCTACGCGGGCTGGGCGTCGGTCGAGATCGACCCGCGGAGCAACCCGTCGCCGGACGAGGACTACTGCCTCGTCTTCGAGCACACCTACTCCTTCGAGGCGGCCGCGTTCGTGCGCGCGGGGCGGAGGTCCGAGGGCCCCGTCTGCATCATGAACGCGGGCTACTCCTCGGGCTGGTGCAAGGAGAGCTTCGGCGTCGACCTCACCACGCTGGAGGCGACCTGCAAGGCGCGCGGCGACGCGAGCTGCGCGTTCGTGATGGCGCCGCCGCACAAGGTCGCCGAGCGCGTGCGCGAGCACTTCGGCACCGAGCACGAGAGCCTCGCGTCGAAGGGCTTCGGCATCCCGACGTACTTCGAGCGCAAGCACGTGGAGGAGGAGCTCGTCCGCCGCGAGCGCCTCGCGACGGTGGGCCTCCTCGTCTCCGGCGTCGCGCACGAGGTGAACACCCCGCTCGGCGTCGCCGTCACCGCGAGCGGCGTCCTCGCGGAGGAGCTTACGTCGCTCCGGGCTCGGTTCGACGCCGGCGAGCTGACGAAGGGCGATCTCCGCGCGTTCTTCGAGCGCTCCGGTCAGGCCGGAGCGATGGTGAGCGCGAACCTCGAGCGCGCCGCGACCGAGATCGCGAAGTTCAAGCGCGTCTCGGTCGATCACGCGACGGAGGAGCGGCGCGCGATCGACGTCGGCGACTACGTCCGCCACACGCTGAAGAGCCTCCAGCCGATCGTGCGGAAGGGGAACCTCGCGCTCGACGTCGCGACGGAGGGCGACCTCTCGTGCCTGACGTTCCCCGGCGTGCTCGCTCAGATCGTGACGAACTTCATCACGAACTCGGCGGTGCACGCGTCGCGCGACGACGGCGCCGCGCTCCCGGTCCACCTCCGCATCGCGCGGCTCTCCGAGGGCCAGCTCGAGCTGACCTACGCCGACGAAGGGCGCGGCATGACCGAGGCGGTGCGGGCGCAGGCGTTCGCGCCGTTCTTCACGACGCGGCGCACGGGCGGCACCGGCCTCGGCCTCCACATCGTGCAGTCGCTCGTCGCCGACGTCCTCCGCGGACGCATCACGCTCACGAGCGCGCCCGATCGCGGGACCCGCTTCGTCGTGACGTTCCCGGTCAGCGCGGCGAGCGACGGCGCCTGACGAGACCGAACGCGAAGAGCACCATCGCCGCCGCCGTCGCGCCCGAGGCGTCGAAGGAGCCGCGCGTCGACGAGCAGCCACCGCGACCCGCGTACGGATCCGCGCGGTCGTAGTCGTCCTCGTCCTCCTCTTCCTCCTCCTCGACCACCTTCTTCTTCTTCTTTTTCTTCGACGGCTTCTCCGTGCCGTCGCTCGTCGTCGACTGCGTGTTCGTCGGCGCCGGCGTCGCGGCCGCGTCGTCGTCGTCCTCGCCCGCCTGCGAAGGCGCGGGGTCCGCCGGCGGAGCGGGGGCCGGAGCGCCGCCGGTGACGGTGACGTCCTTCGTCGAGAGCGTGGTGCCGTCGCCCGCGGTGCCGGTGCCGTTCGAGCCCATGCCGGCGGCGAAGAGCTTGAGCGGACCGCCCGTCGCCGGCGCGGTGACCTTGAACGTGAACGCGTACCTGCCGCCCGCGGTCGGCCGCCCGTTCGTGTGCGTGAGCTCGCCGCCGCCCTCCTGCAGGCCCGTCCCCGGGACGAGCGTCGCGCCGTCGGTGGCGGCGATGTTCGCGGCGGCGCGCGTGAGGTTGGTCGTGACCGTCAGCGTGTAGTCGCCGGTCGCGCCGGCCGCGAGCGTGTCCGGTCCCGTGATCGTCACCGTCGGCTTCGCCGCGTTCCCGCCGTGGCAGCCGGTGCAGGTCTGGCCCTGCTTGCCGCTGTAGCCGGTCGCTCCGTCGCCGTAGGCCGAGGCGGCGACGCTGACGGTGGAGATCGCGAGACCCACGGCGAGAGAGACGAGGAGGCGCACGCCCTACCTTGGAGCACCGTCCGTGCCGCGATCGCGGAATCCGTGCAGGGCGCATCGATCTTCCGAGCGCGGATCGCGCGTCCGCCGAGGGCGTCGTCGTCCGCCGTCGGTGCAGCGGCGTGAGGCCGAAACGTCTCGAATTGCCCGATGCGCGCACCGCGCCTGGGTGGTCTTTCACGAACCAGCTGCGGCCGGCGCGGGCTTCTTGCCGAGGCCGAAGCTCTTGATCTGGTACGAGAGCGTCGACGGCTTCACCCCCAGGAGATCGGCCGCGCCGCCCTCCCCCGCCACGCGGCCGTCGGCCTTCTCGAGCACCGCCTCGAGGTTCTTGCGCTCGAGCGCGCGCAGCTCCTCGGCGGTGAAGAAACCGCGCGCGGGGAAGAGGCCGTTCGGCGAGGGCTCCGCCGGCACCGACGAGGTCGCCTCCGGCGCGAGCGCGTCCGCGGCGGCGAGCTCCGGCAGCACGGTGTCGAGGCGGAGCACGCCGTCGACGGCGAGGATCGCCGCGCGCTCGACGACGTTCTGCAGCTCGCGCACGTTCCCGGGCCACGGGTAGCTCTCGACGAGGCGCACGTTCTCCGGCGACAGGCGCGTGAAGCGGCGTCCGAGCTTGTGGCACGCGCGCGAGAGGAAATGCTCGAAGAGCGGGACGACGTCCGAGCGGCGATCGCGGAGCGGCGGCACCGCGATCGGGAACACGCTGAGCCGGTAATAGAGGTCCGCGCGGAAGGTGCCGGCCTGCACCGCCGCCTTGAGGTCGCGGTTCGTCGCCGCGATGACGCGGACGTCGACCTTCTGCGAGCGCGTGTCGCCGACGCGCTCGACCTCGCGCTCCTGCAGCGCGCGCAATAGCTTGCTCTGCAGCTCGAGCGGGATCTCTCCGACCTCGTCGAGGAAGAGCGTCCCGCCGTCGGCGAGCTGGAAGCGGCCGACCCGATCGCGATGCGCGCCGGTGAACGAGCCCTTCACGTGGCCGAAGAACTCGCTCTCGAAGAGCTCACGCGGCACGCTCGCGCAGTTGACCTTCACGAGCGGGGCCGACGCGCGCCCGCTCTGCTCGTGGATCGCGCGCGCGACGAGCTCCTTGCCGACGCCGGACTCGCCCTCGACGAGCACGGTCGCGTCGGTGCGCGCGACCGCGATGAGCTGCTGCTGCATCGTCTGGAACGCGGCGCTCTCGCCGAGCAGCTCGCTGCCGCCCGCCTCCTTCACCTCTTCGCGGAGGTAGTCGCGCTCATGTTCGAGCGCGGACTTGAGGCGCGCGATCTCCTCGTATGCCACCTTCTGCTCGGCGTAGAGCCGCTCGAGCTCCTCGAGCTGCTGGTACGTGCGGAGCGCCGCGATCACGGTCGTGAAGAGCCGCGTCGACGTGAGCTCCGTCTTCGTCCGGTAGTCGCTGATGTCGTAATGACGAATGACCGCCGACTCGGGCGCCTGCCCCGGCTGCCCGGTGCGGAGGACGACGCGGACGCGCGCGTTCCCGAGCTGCTCGCGGATGTAGCGGACGAGCGAGAGCCCCGCGTCGTCGCTCTCCATGACCACGTCGAGGAGGACGAGCGCGGCGTCGGGGTGATCGTGGAGGAGGGCCTTCGCCTCGCTCGCGGAGTGGGCGCTGATGAAATCGAGCGCGCGCTCGGAGAACGAGACGCTGCGCAGGGCGAGGACGGTGACGTCGTGGACCTCCTGCTCGTCGTCGACGATGACGATCTTCCACGGCGCGCTGCCGGAGTCGGGCCCGCGGTCGCGCCGCGCGCTCCCGCGGACGCCGTCCGCGAACGGTGACTCGTGATCGTCGGCCAGGCGCCCCACGTATCCCGACCATGCCAGCTATTTCACCGTGCGTCGAGCAGTTGCTGGGCGGCGGCCTGGACGAGGTCGTCGTCGATCGGATGGGCGAGGAGCGCGCGGAGGAGCGCCTCCATCTCGCGCGGCGCGACGAAGCGATACGTCTTCACGACGTCGAGGACGTAGCGCACGTTCGACGGCAGGATCTTGCCGTCGTTCGCGATCGCGGCGAGCCGGAAGACGACAGATGCGTCGAGCTTGTGCGCGTCGAGCGATCTGATCGCGGCGTACTGCACGTCGCGATCGGGATCGGCGACGAGGCGGAGGAGCGCCTCGAGCGCGGCCGGGACGGGCGGGTGGTCGAGCGCGCCGGCGGCCGCGGCGCGCACGCGCGGATCGTCGCTCGCGGCGTACTTCGCGATCGTCGGCACCGCCGCGCTCGAGCGCGTGTTGCCGAGCGCGGTGAGGTAGTGCGCGGCCTCGTTCGGCGGCGCGGCGTGGAGCATCACCGTGAGGTCGTCGACGATCGCGCGCGCCGCCACTTCATCTTCGCTCTGCCCCGCGAGCGTGCCGAGCGTGTACGCGGAGGCGAGGCGCTCGTTCTTGTTCTTCGCCGCCGTCGCCTCCGCGTTCTTCGCCTTCATGAAGGAGATCGTCTCCTTGTCCGGGCTCGTCACGAAGCCGATGCGCTGGAGGAGCTGCGTGTAGCGGGGATCGCTCTTCGCCTGCTCGCTCGCGAGGAGCCGGCGGAGCACCTCTTGCGCCTCCTTCGTCGGCACGCTCGCGAGGAGGTCCATCACGAGGCCGCGGAGCTTGCCGCCCGGACGGCCGTTCTCGAAGACCTCGATCAGGTCGAAGGCGCGCTTGGGATCGAGCTCGAGGAGCGCGGTCGTGCGCCAGAGGAAGCGGTTGTGATCGGGGACGCGGCCGGCGTCGCCGTACGTGCTCAGCGTGTCGAGCGCCTCCGCCCACGAGAGCCCCGCCGCGCGCTGCTCGAGGATGCGGGCGTGGAGCGTGGTCGACTCCGGCATGTCGTCGAGCTTCCGCGTCGTGAAGGCGGAGAGGTCGGGATGACCGCGCTCGTCGGCGCGCGAGCCCTGCGCCTCGAGCTCGATTTCGGTCGTCGACTCGAGGAACGGACGATCTCCCGCGCGCGCGGTGAGGGTCTCCTCGCCGTGGATCCGCGCGAGCACGCCGGCCGCGATCGCGATCGACGCCGCGCCGCGCTCGTCGTGCTGGAAGGCGACGCCGCGCATCATCGCCGCGGCGCCGAGCGTGGTGTAGCGCGGGCGCGTACGCTCGATCGTGGCGCTCAGCTCGTCGTGGGCGCCGAAGCGGTAGAGGCTCTCGACCGTCCCTTGCGGCAAGGTCTCCGTCTCGACCCACGCGGTGGTGCCCGGCACCTCGACGAGGTGGACCTGCGTCTCCTGGACGAGCGCGCGCATCGCGTAGTCGAAGAGGCTCGCCCCGCCGGCCGGCGCGTGGACGGACACGACGCGGCCGAAGCGATCGACGCGCACGAGGAGCTCGCGGTCCTCGAACGCGGACGCGCAGCTCGCGTCTCCGAACACGGACTGACCGCCGATCGCGAAGTGACCCTTGCAGCGATGGAGCGAATAGCCGAGGAGCATCGCGCCGTCGGCCTCGCCGTAGGCGTGGATCTCGAGCGTGCCCTCGAGCGAGAGATCGCCCTCCACCGCCTCGCCCATCGCCGACGACGCGGCCATCGGGACCGTCTTGCTCCGGCTCTCGTAGCGGAGCGCGTACGCGTACGTCGTGTCGGGCGCGTAGCGGAACATGAGGAGATCGGCGCTCTCCGGCGCCTCCGCCGGCGCGGCGGTGGTGGTGGCCTTGCTCTTCGCCGCGTCGTCGTAGGTGAAGGCGAAGACGCCGGCGGCGAGGAGGAGGAAGCCGGCGAGCGCGGCGAGCTTCTTCTTCACTTGATCGTCCCCAGCGCGACGCCGAGGTCGTAGAGGTTCACGTCGTACTTCGCCTTGAAGATGTTCGTGTCCCAGGCGGGGCCCTCCCACGAGACGATCTCCTTCGAGCCGCGGATGCAGAGCGGGCACCAGCCGACCTCGCCGAAGACGTTGAGCGAGCCGGAGAGGGTGGAGACCTTCACGTCGAGGCGCGTGTCGGCGAAGAGGCCGAGCCGCTTCGGGTCGTGGAGCGGGAGGTCCGCCTTCTTGATCTCGACGCCGAAGCCGGCGCTGAACGGGAGCGCGGCGCGGACGATGTTGAGCTCGCCGCGGATGCCGACCCTCGCGACGAAGATGTCGATCCCGGCCTCGAGGTAGCCGTCGATCGACGCGTACGGCTCGGCGACGCCGGAGATGCGCGCGTACGGGCACTGCCCGAGGTTGTCGAACCCCTGCGCCTCCGCCTTGAGCCCGACGTCGATGCCGGCCTCGCCCGAGATCCCCGCCTCGAGCTTCACCGGGATGACGACGACGGTGAACCACGTGTTGACGAGCGGCACGTCGCGCTTGCCGGAGCCGACCGTCTTCGTGAGGTTCCACTCCCACTTCTGATCGAAGTCGGACCAGTCCTCGTCGATCTCGGGGTTGAACAGCTTGTAGCCGCCGACGTTCGCGTGGAGGTGCATCTTCCGCTCGGTGGTGGAGAGGCGCGCCTCCGCGTCGATGATGTCCCAGCGCTTGCCGAAGACGGTGACCCACGTGCTGAAGAGGCCGTGCGTGTCGAGGACGAACCGGCAGATGTCCTGCTGGTGATCGAACGTGAAGCCGAAGTCGTAGCTGTACCCCATGTTGAAGTACTCGCCGCCCATCTGCTCCTTGCGCGTGCGCGTGAGCCCCGGCTTCTTGAACGCGCCGGTGTCGGGGTCGACGAGGTCCTTGATCTTCTCGACGCGCGCCTTCGCGGCGGCGATCGCCTCGTCGTGCGCCTTCTGCTCGTGGTACGCGGCGGCCTTCGCGCGGCACACCGGGTACTGGGTCATCATGTCGTCGAGCTTCGCGGCGGTGATGGTGTCGCCCGACGTGATGCGGCACTTGAACTCATCGTAGGCCGGATCGTCGTCCTCGACGAACTCCTTGTCGACGTTCTTCGCGTTGGCGATCGAGCCCTTCGTGAAGGCCATGCACTGCTCGTAGGCGGCGTCCTGCTCGTCCGCGTACGTGTTGCGCACCGCGCGCGCGAAGAGCTTCGGCGACCAATCGCACGCGGTGTAGCTGTTAGGGGCTGCGTCGAAGCAGCCCTCCTCGTCGGCGCGCTCCATGATCTCGATCATGTCGGCGAGCACCGCGCGGCGGAGCACCGTCTCCGGCTTCTCGATCGCGAGGTTGCCCGCCGCCGCCGGCGTCGGCCCCGGCTTCTTCGGCGGCGGCGCCTTCGCGAGCGGCTTGTCGCCGCCGCCGAGGCCCGCGGCCTGGAGCGAGCCGATGCTCGGCGGCGTGTTCGGCGGCGGCGCGGTGTGGCCGCCGTAGCTCTTGTCGAGCTCGAACGGCGACCAGCCGCTGCCGGCGAAGCGCAGGTCGAGGCTCGCCCAGCGATCGACCTGCGCGAGGAAGCGGAGCTGGAGGTCGTAGAGCTCGTCGAGCTCCTTCGCGAGGCGCTTCCGCTTCTGGTCCTTCGGCGGCGGTCCCGGGATCGCGCCGAACGTCGACTTGAGCTGCTCGCTCGGATCGGGCTCCACCGGCGCGAGCGACAGCCCCAGCGGCGGGCTCGCGGGCGGGATGAAGAGGAGCGCCTGCGCGAGCTGCTTGTGCGCCGACCACGTGTTCGGGACGTTCTTGTTCGTGTACGTCTTCGCGAGGAGCGAGCTCGCGCCTGCCTTTCCGAGCGACAGGAGCAGGTTCGGCGCGGCCGGCACCGGCTCCTTCCCTTTCGGCGCCGGGTTCGACGGGATGTTGAAGAACACGTTCCGCGCGCGCTGCCCCTGCATCATCGCGCCGAAGGGTCGCTTGTCCCTCCCCCTCAGCGTCGCGTCGTTCAGGTGACGCGTGCCGATCGACGCGGGATCGCCGCCGGAGCCGAACGCGACCTGGAGCGTCTTCACGTGATCGCGCCGGTCGCCGACGCGGCGGCTGAACTCGGCGACGTCGTAGTACTTCTCGAACGCGTACTCGTCGCAGCTCTCGACGGCGTTCTTGTTCGCCTCCCACTGCGCGTACTGGTTGACGCCGAACACGGCGCCGTTGACGCCGTAGTCCTGGGCCGCCTGTTTGCTCGTGTACGAGTAGAGATCGGGCTCGTACTTCGCGGGGCCGGACGCGGACGGATCTTTGATGACCTTGCCGACGCCCTCGGGCGCCATGCTCTTCGGTACGGTGTCGTAGGTCTCGCCGCGCGCGGTCCTCTCCTTCTCCATCTCGCCCTTGAGGCGCGACGTGCACGTCCACTGGTTCTTGCGCTGGAGCTGACCGCAGCGATCGAATTCGAGGTACTGCGGGTCCTTGCACTGTGCAAGGGTCGGGATCGGACAATTCGCGGCCTGCTCGGGCGAGACGGCGAGCTTGGCGGGGCCCTGCGGCTTCGCGACGGCCGCGGCGGCGGAGAGGAGCGTGAGGGTCGTGACGGCGACGATGCGCTGGGTCTTCATCGGCTTCCTCGCTGTCAGTTGGGGACGCAGACCTTGACCGCGCGCACGCACTCGGGGCCGCGCCCGAGGTCGACGCAGCGCTTGAAGTCGGCGCCGCAGCCCGCGAGGTCCGCCTCCGTGCACGCGATCGCGCGCGGCTCGTTCTCGGCGAGCCAGAGCTCCGGCGCCGCCGGCGCCTTGCAGATCGCGCCGTCGCCGCACGAGCCTTCGGGCGCGGGTCCCCCCGCTGCGGGAGCGTCCATCACCGCGCTGTCGCAGAACGCGGTGCAGACGCCGATCTCGGGCGTGCCGGCGAAGTGCTCGACGCAGTCGACGCGCGCCGGGTTCGCGAGCGGCGCCGCCGAGGCGAGACCGCACTTGCCGGCGCCGCGCGTCGGACGCGCGCGATCGCAGAGCAGCGTGTCCGGCACGGCGCTGCCGTCGAACTTGTAGAGCGGCGTGACGGGCGCGCACTGGCCGTAGGGCCGCGTGCAGCGCATCACCTCGCCGGCGGGGCTCGGCACCGGGTTGCAGCGGTAGCCGTTCGCGACGGTGCAGTCGGTCGACTCGGTCGCGGCCGTGCACGCGGTCGGGCTCTCGATCTCCGCTGGTCCGTCGGCGATCGCGACGCAGCTCAGCCCCGCGGCGCACGAGCCCTGGCCCTTGCCGACCTCGGTCGCGGGACACGACGGCGCGCACGTCGAGATCGGCGCTCCGGTCGCGGACGTGAAGGTGGGGATGCACGTGTCGCCCGCGCCCGCGCAGCCGCTCCGCGCGGTGCAGCCCGCGCCCGTGGCGGGCACGTTCGCGCACGCGCCCGCGCCGCCGACGTCCTCGCAGTAGCGACCGGCGCCGCACGGACCCGCCGTCGACGCGAGGTCGCACGCCTCGAGGCAGAACGATCCGCGCGCGGTGGTCACGCACGTCGCGGGGGCGGCGCAGTCGTTCGCGGCGCCGGGCGTGCATGGCGCGAGCTCGCCGGCGGGCACGGGCTCGCTGCAGCCCTCGATGAGGAAGTGGCAATCGGCGGAGCAGCCGAGCGCGCCGATCGCGGTCGGGCTCACGAGCGCGCACGTCTTCCCGTTCAGGTTCGCGCCGTCGCAGTCCTCGCCCGGCTGCACGACGCCGTCACCGCACTTGCCGCCGCAGCCGGTCGTATCGAGCTTGCACTCCGCGTTGCACGCGAGCGTTCCGACCGCGAGCCCGAGCGCGTCGCACGTCGCGCCGCGGAGGTCGAAGCCCTCGCACTCTTCGCCGGGATCGAGCCGGCCGTCGCCGCACGCCGGCGCAGGCGCGGGCGTGGCGGCGCCGGGATCGTCCTCGCCGCACGCCACCGCGGCGACGAGGAGGAGGACGGACACGGGAGCGAGGACACGTGGAGCCAGGTCGAGCATGCGGCCGCCCGACCGAGCACAGCCGGTGCCACGACTATCCCGGCCAAGATTCAGTAGTTAGCTACTCTCGAGTTTTCGCGAGTCGCGAGTTCTTGCGACCGCGCTCACGAAAATTCGTGTCCCGCGATCACCTCGTCGATCTCGTCGAGGAAGAGGCCGTGCTCGAGCACGCCGGGGATGGCGCGGAGGCGCTCCGCGAGGGCCGGCGGATCGTCGATCGCGCCGAACGGGAGGTCGAAGACGACGTTGCCTTGATCGGTCGTGAACGCCGGCCGCAGCACCGGCTCGACGCCGAGCGCCCGCACGCGCTCGCGCACGAAGGTCGTCGCGAAGGGCACGACCTCGATCGGGAGCGGGAAACGTCCGAGCTTCTCGACGAGCTTCGACGAATCGACGACCGCGATCATCCGCGCGGCCGACGCGGCGACGACCTTCTCGCGAAAGAGCGCGCCGCCGCCGCCCTTGATCGCGCGACGCTGCGGGTCGATCTCGTCGGCGCCGTCGATCGCGATGTCGACGCTCGCGAGCGCGGAGAAGTCGAGGAGGTCGAGGCCCTCTTCGATCGCGAGGCGCTCCGTGCGGAGCGAGGTCGCGACCGTGCGGACGCGCAGGCCTTCGTCGCGGACCCGCGCCCCGAGCGCGCGAACGACGTGCGCGGCGGTCGTGCCGGTGCCGAGGCCGACGAGCATCCCGCTCCGGACCTCGGCGACCGCCCGCGCCGCGGCGTCGGCCTTCTCGCGATCGCGGGCGTCCATGCCCCTCGAGGGTACTCGAGATCGCAGAGGATTTCGGGGCGCGCGATTTTTCTCGTCGGACCGGGGAACCTTCGGCGCGCGCCGTCGTGAGAGGGGGCGATGATGGCCGCCGCGATGAGCATCGCCCCTCCGCGCGGCAAGAGCGTGGCGTCGCCGCCGCCGCCGCCGCCGGCGGACGCGGCGATGCTCGATCGCTGCCGGCGGCAGGACCCGATCGCGTTCCGCGCCTTCGTCGTTCGTCACGAGCGGATGGTGTTCGCGCTCCTCTCGCGCATGCTCGGTCATGGCCCCGAGGTGGAGGACCTCGCGCAAGAGACCTTCGTGCGGGCGTTCCGCGCGTTCCCTTCGTTCGATCCGAGCGGGCCGGCGAAGGTCTCGACGTGGCTGCTCACGATCGCGGTTCGGCTCGCGCTCGACTCTCGCAAGAAGCGGAGGCTCGACGCGGTGCCGCTCGATTCGTTTCCGAACGAGGAGGTCCCGAGCCTCCACACGCCGGAGCGCGCCCTCGAGCAGCGCCGCATCGGCGACGCGCTCGCCGCGGCGGCCGCGCAGCTGCCCGACGATCAGCGCGCCGCCCTCGTCCTCGCGGAGCTGCATGGTCTCTCCCTCGCCGAGATCGCCGGCGCGCTCGAGGTCCCGGAGAACACGGTAAAGACGAGGCTCTTCCGCGCACGCGAAAAGATGCGCGCGGCGCTCACGTCGCGCCTCGGCACGGACTGGAGGACGTCGTGACGGACGACAACGAAGAGCCGCTCGCCACCGACCTCGACCTCGACACGTGGGAGCCCCAAGCCCCGCCGCACGACTTCGCAGACCGCGTCCTCGCCGAGGTGCACCCCCTCGACGGCGCGACACGCAGCGTGGCCGAGCGCGGCCTCGCCGAGGTACAGCCGCCGCGCGACCTCGCCGAGCGCGGTCCCGCCGCGGTGCGGGCGCCGACGCGCGACGTCGCCGAGCGCAGTCTCGCCGCGGTGCGGGCGCCGACGCGGCGGCGCTGGCCGTATGTCGTGGTTGGAGGGATCGCGCTCGCGGCGGCGGTGCTCCTCGCGATCGGGGCGCGGCCTTCGCGTGGGGAGGCGATCGCGCGGGACCGCGTCGAGGTCCCGCTCGGTCGCCGCGCGCTCGCGGTGCTCGAGCCTGGCGCGAGCGTGCGCTGGGACGGCGACGACGTCGTGCAGTCGCAAGGAGATGTCTTCTATCGCGTCGAGCCCGGCGCGAGGTTCGTCGTGCATACCCCGGCCGGCGACGTCGAGGTGAGGGGCACTTGTTTTTCGGTGAAGGTGCGTGACATGCAAAAGCGAGATGTGAAGGTGGCGGCGACGACGGCAGCGCTCTCGGCGCTCGCGTTCGTGGCGGTGTACGAAGGCAAGGTCGCGATCTCCCACGCGGGCGAGCGCATGGAGCTGACGGCGGGCCAGACCGCGCAGGCAGGCGCGACCGGCGTCCGCCTCACGAGCGGCGACAGCCCGAGCGACATCGACCGCGCGCTCGCGAACGCGAACGCAGCCGACGACGATCCGCAGGTCTCTGCGAACAAGAACCTGGTGCGCCAGGTCGGCGAGTACCGTTCGCGCCTCGAGCTGCTCGCGACGGAGAAGTCGGAGCTCGAGACGAAGCTGCAACAGAGCGAGGCCGCGCTCGCGGCGGCGAAGGACGGCGCGCCCGTCACGCTGAAGCACAGCTTCGACCTCGACCACGACGAGTGGCGCGAGCTCGCGAAGGACGGAACGATCAAGTACCAGGTCCCCTGCATCGACGCGAAGGGCAACGGCTGGACCCCGAAGCCGGAGCGCCTCGACAAGCTAGGCCTCGCCCCGCACGACGGTCCGGCACTCAATGCAGCTTACAAGCATTCGAGCGAGCGGCTGTGGGCGACGATCAAGCCTCTCTGCGCCGCCGCGGTCGGCAGCGCCGAAGTCGCGACACGCATCGGCCCGGACACATGCACGCATCTCATCCTCGACACCGAGCTGGACAAGGATCCGGCGGCGACGCAGAAGGCCCGCGAGCTCGTCGGCGCCATCCGCGCCGGCGACGCGCCGATGCCGAAGCCGGACGCGGAGCTCCATCCGGTAACGAAGCTCTTCCTAGCGCTGACGGGCTCGTCCAAGGCGCTCGAGGACGACCTCGCGCAATCCTTCGGCCCCGAGGAGGCCCACCGCATCGTCTACGCCGACGGCATGTGCATGGGCCACCACACCTTCGGCGGCACCCGCCCAAAGTAACCCCCCCACGCCGCGGAACCCCGCTCAGGCCCCTCACGACAAGATGCGCTTCACGGCCCCCTCTCTCCCCCTCCGAAGTCGACATCTCCACTGAAGCGCTCCTCTCACGAGCGCCCCCAGCGCCGCGCGGTCTCTCCGCCGATTTCCGATCGGCGGGCTTCATTGAAGCAACAACGTCGCGCGCGAAGCTGGCATCCACGACATCGCTCTCCGCCGATACCAATCGGCGGCTCCATTGAAGCTGCCTCGAGGGCCGCGATGCGCGGGTCCACCTCGCGGCTCTCCACCGATACCGATCGGCGGCTCCGTGAGCTCGATCGTCTTCAAGTGCGAGTGGTGGGCAGGCGGCGTTCCTCTCCACGAATCGCACCGTGACTCGTCGAATCAGCCCGATACTTCCCACGGAGGTGGTGCTGAATGTCTGCACGACGGCTCGTTTCGTCGATGTGCAAAACCGTTGAGGAGCGCGAGTAGGAGCGAAATGCACGCGCGCCGTTCGTGGCGCTTGACGGAATTTGAAGGGACGAGCGCACGACGAGGCGAGGGGGCCATTCGATGGCCTCGCGCCGCGCGTGGCAGACGCGTGGTGCGTGTTTCGGAAGAGCGACGACTCGTTTCGGATCCAGGCCCGCGCGCAGGCGGTCTCGGGGCGCTGAAGAGGCTAAAAAATGGCGTGGTACACGACGTCATGCGCATCGATGACCTCACGAACGAACAGCTCCTGTCGGCGCTTCGGCGCGTCCTTGGTGATGAGCGTCGCGCCGTCGCGGAGACGATCTCGTACCTCATCGAAGTCGAAAAACGGCGGCTCCATCTCGAGCAAGCATGCTCG